>CAYJQQ010000111.1:0-4070 GCA_964372285.1 uncultured Gammaproteobacteria bacterium
CAAAGAGCCCTACGAAGTTTTCACATTAAAACATAATCCTGAAAAAACCGATTCGGAATATTATGAAATACTACTTAAACATATTGGATTAACCAAAGACGATGTCGTGTATTTTGAACACAATGAGGATGCGGTAAAAAGCGCTCAGTCAGTTGGTATTAAGACATATTATTACGACAGCGAGAAAAAAGACCTGGAAAGTTTGAAAAAGTTTTTGGATGAAGGTTTATAGGGATGGTTTTCTTTTTGTTAATTTGGTATAGTATCTGATTATGGCTATAGATTGGACTCAAATATACAAGAAATATAAGGGGCTTTGGGTTGCTTTGAAAGAGGATGAAAAAACCGTAATAGCAAGCGGCAAAACAGCTAGAGAAGCTTGGGAAACTGCTCAAAAGAAAGGTTTTAAAAAACCAATTCTTGCTTTTATGCCAAAACGTTTAGTCACTTACGTTGGTTTTGGTTTATGAAGTTTAAATATAAGAAGTACGCCTCAGGTGTTCTTAGGCCGGTAATACCAATAGAAATAGTTCATAAAAATATAGCCGTCCCTTATGAAGTATTAGTGGACTCAGGGGCGGATTTTTGTATTTTCGACGCCCAAATCGGTGATATACTTGGTATTAAAATAGAAGAAGGGAAAAAGATGGATGTCGCCGGGATTACGGGAGCAGTCGAACCGTATTATATTCATCCGATTACAATCAAAGTTGGCGGTTGGCCATTTGATATATTGGTTGGATTTCTGCCGGGTATAGGTAAGTTCGGTTACGGTGTAGTTGGTCAAAGAGGTTTTTTCGATATTTTTACTGTAAAATTTGACTTACTAAAAGAGGAGATTGAGTTAAAAGAGAGAAAATAAAACCCCATTTATTATCATGGGATATGAAGCAAAAAAGACCGAACATGTAGGGGCCAAGCGCGGTAGCGGCGCTTATTGGGGGGCGAAGAAGGATGCGAAAAAAGAAAGTAATAAAATTCGCCGCCGCAACGCGAAAAGTGAAATTAAACAACAAAATGAGACCTCTTAAATTCAGACCGTAGCTTGTAAAGGAAATCATTGAAAGGGATTGTGATATAATCTAATAATGCCTAAGGCATCCAAGAGAGCATATATTTTTATTGATGCTTCCAATCTTTTTTATGGCGGAGAGAAAAGTTTGGGCTGGAAGGTTGATTACAAAAAATTATTTCAGTATTTGAAAGATAAGTATTCCGCGGATAAAGTTTTATACTTTGGCGGCGTTGAAACTCATAGTCTTCATTACAACTATTTGAAAAACGATACGGTCCCGATCGAAAAACTTGAGAAGTATCTCGTTGAAGTCATAAAGAGCAAAGGCAAGAAAATGAACGAGGCGGCATTGCTTATCATCGGCCGCCATCTTCAGAGAGTTCGTTTCTATATAAAGTTGAAGAAATTCGGGTATGAACTGTATTTGAAGCCGGTAAAGTTATATGAACAGGAAGACGGTTCAACGAAAAGAAAAGCTAACTGCGATGTCGAGATGGCTTTTTATTTGATGAAAGAAAAAGATAATTTTGACAGAGTTGTGGTTTTGTCCGGCGATGGAGATTTTTTGCCGGTTTTGAAACACCTTAGAGATAACAAGAAAGAAGTGATAATTTTGGCCAGAGGGCCGCGGACAGCCAGAGAGATAAGGCAGTTCGCCGGCAGTAACTTCAGGGATTTTGAATACTTGAAATATCGTATTATGATGTCAGAAAATAAATAAGACGGACTCATATAGAATCCGTCTCACGTTTAGTGATTAAATATTAACAAAGGCAAAATATGATGTCAAGTATGACCAACCCAAAATCAGTCTGCATCTTCGGAGACAGCACCGCGCGGGAATAATTTTATGAAAAACGCAATTATCATCCATGGGTGTCCTTCGGACGAGGAGAAAGCGATGAATCCGGAGACGAGGACCTATGACAAGCATTGGATTCAGTGGCTCAAGAGAGAACTGGCCGAAGAAGGTATAAAAGCCGAAGCGCCGTTGATGCCAAATCCATGGGAGCCGGTTTACGAGGCGTTTAAGGAAGAGTTTGAGAAATATTCGGTCTCGGAAGACACGATTCTAATCGGCCACAGCTGTGGAGGCGCTTTTTTGGTCCGTTGGCTGGGAGATTCAAAACAGAAAATAGACAAATTAATGCTTGTCGCCCCTTGGAAGATACCGGATAAAGACGACGAGTTCAGAAAGGCGTTTTACGAATATCCGATAGACGAAACAATCAAATCGCGGGTGAAAGAGATAGTCATGTTCACGTCCGACAACGAAGAAGAAGACGGAAAGAAAAGTTTGAAAATCTTTCACGAAGCGCTAGGTGGCGAAGTCATCGAGCTCACAGGCAGGGGACACTATGTTCTTGATGAAATGGGCAGAGAAGAGCTCCCAGAGTTATTAGATGCTATACTAAAATGAATCCATGAAAACTATCCTGGTTGATACGAGTATGGAACAAAAAACTCAAACCCAGGTTAGAAACGATTTCTCAAAAATCATAGACGCGTATCAAAAGTACCGCCGCGACTATCCTGATAAGACTTACAAGTTGATATATGATTTTTGCTCCGATAAAAACGCCAAAGTAGTTGATCTTGGCTGCGGCACCGGAATTGTGACCAACCATTTGGCCGGATATTACAGAAATGTCATTGGGGTGGACAGGGATTTGAAGATGATAGAGGTAGTCAAAGAAAGGCAATCTGAGAATATATCTTTCATTCAGGCCAATGTTGAGAACCTTCCTTTTGAAAACGATAGTGTTGATTTGGCAACCGCCGGAGCGGCCTATCATTGGTTTGATTACGACAAAGCGGGAAAAGAAATTTTCAGAGTTTTAAAACCAGACGGTAAGTTGTGCGTTTTTTGGAAATACGCTCGCGATAAGAACTCCAGAGGATATTTACCAAATTTTGCGGCAGATAATTTAAAAAAATTTATTCCCGAAATTTCAAGAACCAATGAACCAATCAGTGCAGATATTTTTTCAAAAGTCGGCTTTAGTCAAATCCATAATGAGGAATTTGATTTTGATGATTTTTATACGAAAGAGGAGATATTAGGATATATCCAGTCGCACTCAACATTCAACTTATTAGACGACAAACAAAAAAAAGAATACATAGAGCTTAATGCCAGGAGCGTTGATAACTATTTAGTTGATGGCAAGTTTACTTTTGAAAGTAGAATGACTATGTGGTTTATTTCAAAATAGCCAGACCGAGATAAATGAAACCCCTTAAATTCCGACCACATCTTGTGAAAGAAATCCTTGAAGGCAGAAAGACCATCACTTGGCGGTTGTTTGATGATAAGGATTTGCAAGTCGGAGATAAATTAGAGTTTTTTAATTCTGAAACCGGAGAAAAATTCGCCGAAGCAGAGATTGTGAATATTAAAGAAAAGAAATTAGGCGAAATTGAAGATTCTAATTACGAAGGACAAATAAGATTTAACAGCCAAGAAGAAATGATAAAACATTACAGGAATATTTATGGCGATAAAGTTGATTTAGACACGATGGTTAAGATAATAAGGTTTAAATTGAAACAATGAAAAATGACGCGCTATTTTGTATAGGCCAAAAGGCCTTTATTGAAAAAGACGGAAAGATTTTAATTCTTAATGACCCAGTTGAAGGTCTTGATTTTCCTGGCGGCAAAATACAAGAGGGAGAGGCCAAAGATGGAAATGCCTCAAGTTTAATTGCTTCTTTAAAAAGAGAGGTAAGAGAAGAAACGGGTTTTGAAATAGAAGTTTTCAATCCATTTGCCGTTTGGTATCACGAGTTTCCTAAAAGCCATAGAAATTATCCAAAAGTGGTCTATCTCGTGGCTTTTAAATGTAAATATGTCTCGGGCGAGTTGAAATTAAGCGATGAACACAATAATTTTAGGTGGATAGATAAGAGTAATTATAAAGAAGTGGATGACAGAAGTGATTATTTTGATGTATTGAAGAAGTATTTTGAATAATCCTGAACCCTTTAAATTTAGACGTGATTTTGTATGAAATTTAATATGAATTCAAATAATGTAAAAATTGTCGTATTCG
>CAYJQQ010000112.1:0-4048 GCA_964372285.1 uncultured Gammaproteobacteria bacterium
GTCCTTCCCCATAAGCTCCGGCTTTGTCAACCTCACAGTCAGGCACCTCGACGGCTCCCCGGCAGGCACATCCGAGTTCAGCGACCCATTCACCAACCTCGCCGGCCGCTTTTCCATCCTCAACGCCACGTCCGGCGATTTACTGACCATCAACCTCAACACCCACAACTCCGCCCCCGGCCTCTCCAAGATAACCCTGCCCTCCGGATTCTACACGGCCAGGGTGCGCAGGACCTCCGACCTCCAAGTCCTCTCCTGCAACACCACTATCATCGACAATCTCATCACATCCCCCGGCCTTGTGATAGAGACGGGGGCGTGCCTCAACGCAACTCCGCCAGTAACATTGCCAGACTTGTCGATTGCAAACATAAGGCCGGTACAAGTAGTCTTCGATGTCGACATAAACAACGACGGCAGGATTGATTTAGTTAAAGGAAAGAACACTTCTATCATCGTTGATTTGAACATTTTAAATCCTGGTGCTTTGAACAGCAGCACTGACGTGGATTTCGTTCTTTTTGACAATCTCACATCCAACATAATAGCATTCGGTTCGGTGAAAGCCAGCGAAATAAAAGCGGATAGCCAGCTGAAGATATTTTTCGTTCCAGACACAGATGGAGACATCGACCTCGGCATCTTGCTGGACAGCCTCAATTCCATCCCCGAGAGCAACGAGAGCAATAACTTCGGCTTCAAGAACATTACTGTGAAGGATACAAGAGATTTCCTTATAGTGTATAAAAGAGTAGACTATCTGGGTACTGTCAATAAATATAATGAGACTGTGGGGAATGGTACTTTGTTTGTTAATGCAACTTATCCATTTAATCCACAAAAATTCAAAATTGATAACAATAATCCTTCTTTTACACGCTTACCATTGATTATAAAACAAATTTTTGGTTTAGACGATGTTCAGTTCGATTTACTATCACTTTGTATAAAAGGCCAGTTAGGAACATTCCTCTCTGCAAGGACAATCGTAGGCATAGTATCTGACAATTACTTTGACTTCTATGGAAGAAACGATAGCGTTGGTGTCGCTGCAGCGTCCTGTAGCTCTTTAGTTACTCAGGGATTCTGGACAACCATTGCTCATGAAATCGGGCATCTGGAAGGAGTCCCCGTTAACCCTGCCTTTAACAGCCCAAACGGCACAGAAGAGTATAATTTCACATTACCAAGTAGCAAAATACTAGATTATAAAGGCAATCCTGCAAATGGATTTTGGGTAGATATAGAAGAACCTATAGTCAACAAACTATGTTTCATGGGAGCTGGGCCATCGGAAACTTTGTTAGAGACATTTGATTCTAATTGGATAGACAACGAGGATTACACTCACCTATTCAGAAGATTTGCTTCCGACGAAAAAGACCCAGAAGTGCTTCTTGTTACTGGCATTGTATATAAAAATGGTACAGTTTCATTAATCAATTGGTATAGCGCCCCAAACGGGACAATTGACACTCCATCAACAGGCAACTTTGCCATACAAACTATAGATGATTTAGGAAACGTTATTAATCAAACTTCTTTTAACGTATCTTTTACCCTAAGTTTTGATCCGATAGGTACCGTTGAGACTAATGTTAGCGTATTTGCATTTAAGATACTATTTCCCGAAAACACTAGTTCAATAAGGATGGTTTTTAATAACACAACTCTAGTTGAAATAGAACCTAATTCTAAATCGCTCAGGGACGCAATAAATTCCATCCCAGATTTCGGTTTCAAGAAACATCCCGACAAAAGCAGGAAGCTGTTGCTTAAGGAAATTGATATCCTAGAAAAACTTTTGGAGAAGGAAAAAAAGAAAAAGATTGTAAAAAAGCTTAAAATTAAAGCTGTGATAGCTCTGCTAAAGGTAATCAGAAAAAGCGTTGATAGGCTAGTTGCCGATTATGTTCCAGAGGATGAGTTTCAATTATCAAAAGGTTACATACTGGATTTAATCGATAGAACTATTTCGAGGCTGAGTTCATGAAGCACAAAGCTTGGTTGTACGTTGTAACATTAGTTATTGTTGTAATTTTATTCATAGGAATAAATAGGTTTGTAGACCAGTTTAGATATTACATAGCAGATCAATATCCAACCGCGGTTTATTCTTTATGTGACGTAAAAGTCACCGCTATCAAAAGCGAATACAAATACAGCGCAAACGTAATTCAATGCATAGTAAAAGAAAATAAAGAAGTTCCGAATAATAGTGTAATAACTATTCATAATGATGGCGGCACTATTAATAGAAGTTTGCAAGTTGGTAATGTTTACAGGATTAAAGGATTAATAACCATAGGCGATAACGAATCAGCTCTTTTTAACCCGGAAATAATAAACTATACCGACAGTGATCTAACAGAAATTGCAATAGAGGTGTTAAATGATAGATAGTCTTATAAATGTATTCAACCCAGCTATAGGCAGCCTGCTGATACACAACCTGTCTCCGGGCTCGAAGTTCTCCCTCACCTCAGGCTCCTACACGGCCAGGGTGCGCAGGACCTCCGACAGCCAGATCCTCTCCTGCAACACCACTATCATCGACAATCTCATCACATCCCCCGGCCTTGTGATAGAGACGGGGGCGTGCCTCAACGCAACTCCGCCAGTAACATTGCCAGACTTGTCGATTGCAAACATAAGGCCGGTACAAGTAGTCTTCGATGTCGACATAAACAACGACGGCAGGATAGACCTGGTTAAAGATAAAAACACCACAATTATTTTAACTGCGGAGTTGGACGACCCAACCAATTCGGTTCCAAACAACCAGAATATAGCGTTTAATCTAATTATAGGAAACACAGTTATTTCAAAAATAATAAAAGCGGGCGATTTGAAAGGCCCTGTTATAGCTCCATTTAAATTTTTCTTCGAGCCCAATGAAATTGGAGATTTTACAATTGAGGTGGTCGCAGATGCCTTAAATCAAATCAACGAATCCGACGAGGACAATAACTTAAATGAAGTTGAGGTGACTGTAAAAGAAACTAGACAATTAATTATTCCATATTTTAAAGTTGAGAGTTTTATTTACGGTTCGCCGGCCAATTTCACCGAAACTTTCATCAATAGCAACGAGTTTATAGAAGGTACTTATCCTGTTGATGAAGAAGAGTTTGAACACGAATTTGCTGGTAGCTATTCGCCTTTAAGCATACCATTCATTGTAGATTCTTGGTTAGATTGTTCTAGATTATGGAGTAAGGCTTTAAAAGCAACCAACGGCAAAGCAAATGCTACTGTAGGCATCGTCACCAAAACGTATTCTATACTTAACAATTTAGGTAATCCGGGTGCGGCTTGCCCTAGATGGTTTGGTATTAGAACGGCTTTCGTTGAAGAGAATTTTTGGACAGCTGTTGCTCAAGAAATAGGCCATTTGATCGGACCGTTAGAACATGTTCCTCTATCAGCAACTAATGGATTTTGGATAAAAAGAAACGAATTTCTAACTGAACCCAGCTTCATGTTTCAACCGTCATCGACTTTCCTGTTTAACAGATGGATTGATAACTACAGTTACGGGAAACTTTTCTTAGGGCAACTAAGTATTTTACCAGATCCGCCCCAAGTTTTGTCTATAACAGGCATAATACATAAGAACGGCACCGTGCAACTATTAGATTCTTTTGTATTCGAAAATGTCAGCGTATCTCAAAGCATTCCGGGTAACTTTTCAGTCATTTCTTTAGATTCTTTGGATAACATAATTAGTGAAATTGCTTTTAATTCCGAGTTCAGCATCCATTTAGATCCTCTAGGAGACGTAGAAACCAACATAACTGGGTTTTCAGTAAACATACCGTTCATTAAAAATACAAGCACGATAGAAATAAAAGTTAATAATACAACACAACTTAAATTTGTACCTAATAGCAAGTTACTAAATGATGCTATTAATTTAATACCAGATATAGGCTTCAAGAAAAATCCTGACAAAAGCAGGGAGAAACTGCTAAAAAAGGTAGACAAATTAGAGAAACTAATTGAAAAGGGCAATACCAAAGCCGCGGTAAATAAACTAGACCATAGT
>CAYJQQ010000113.1:0-4000 GCA_964372285.1 uncultured Gammaproteobacteria bacterium
TCAAATTTAGCAGTCGGTCTATAGATTGGGTAGTTAAGACGATTGTCGATTTTTAGCCCGTCTGAACTAATAGCATACCCGACGCTGGAAATATAGTCAAACCCTTGCGCTCTGTACAATATGTGAACTTTATTATTGATATAGGCTGCGGCAGGATTGAGCGTAGTAAAAGCTTCCCAACTATTCTGCGGTTTTGGTTTAATTATTGGATTTTCTTCGTATTTGCGCAGTTTAATTCTTTTTCTATTTATAATTTGAGGATCAAAGTAAAAACCAGATAGATACACGGCATAAATGACTTCGTTATCTACGTACCAATACATCACTATTTTATCCTCGATCATTAGAGATCCGAGCGACACTGCCTTTTTCCCAGGCCAATGATCTCTACTATTCCAAATCGGTTTTTCGGTTTTCCAAATAATTTTATCTGGTCTTTTCTTATCAAATTCTGCAATATTCGCTTTGTAATAAGTCAGTCCTTCCTCGACGATTTTTTCAAAATATAAAACAACAATCCCTTTGGGAAAAAGAAATGCACCACCAAGCTCTGTAGGATAAGGTGAGACGAATAATGGTTTTTTATTGCTTGTCCAACCGTCCTTTGTTGAAGAACGCGCCAGATAAATGTGTCTGTCTCCAAAGTACATAACCTTTCTCTTTCTTTTATCTAAATCTGGAACGACGGCAGAGCAACTGAACTTTTCAACAAAGTTTTCCAGCTTTTCATAGCTTTCCGTAAGATCAAAATTAATTCCGTCCAAACTTCTGGCTGAAATATATGAGTTAGGAGGTTGAATTTGTTTTAGAATTAGATAGAATTGGTTTTTTTCTTCAATAATTTTTACTGGTCTAGCAGTGGTCTTATCGACCTTATTATCGATTAATTTTTTCAAGCGGAATTTAATTTTATTGATTATTTTCATACCAAAATAAACAGTTCACAAAACTGCTTAATTTATAAATTACTACCTTTTTCATTATTTTGAAAGCGGAAATTATTATAGGTATAATTACTTCATGTTATTATTTGGTTACACTTTAATCTCTCTCATCTTAATTTGGATAGTTTCAAAAAAGAAGATACAGATTTCTTTTGAGGCAATTATTATTTTCGCTCTTGTTCTTAGAATATTTATTACGATGCTGTTTTTAACCAGCAAAAGCGACGATATAAATACTTTCTTGAGAGACGGTCAATATCTTTTGGACAGAAATCCTAGGTACGATGCGAGTTATTTTCCCTTCATAGGTTATCTTGGGATGGTAGCAATTTATTTTAAAAATATTATCCATCCCTATATTTTTTTAAAGATTGTATTCGCGATTTTTGATGTATTAATACTGTTTCCGCTATATTTTCTTTCAAAAAAGAATCGGCAAACTACTTTAATTTATGCATTAAATCCAATATCGATAATAACTTTCAATATTCACGGTCAAATGGACTCAATTCCGTTATTTTTTTTCTTATTTAGCCTAGTTTTATATCTGAAAAACAAGATCTTAGCTTCAGTCTTGAGTTTTTCCTTTGCGATATATACAAAACCATGGCCGATTCTTTTCATCATCCCGCTTATCAAGAAGTCCAAAAAAAGATTTTTATTTGTTTTGCTTGTTTTTTTCCTCTCGTGCTTACCTATTTGCATTCTTTGATTTTTCCCACGCCTTTATTAAACATTTTTACAAAAGTTAAAAATCACAGAGGAATATTTGGCGTCTGGGGAATAAGCGAACTCGCTTTGTATTTGAATAACAATCGTTTAAGCCCGTTTATCGAGCAATGGATGAGAAGAATTTTTCTGATAACTTTTGTTATTTTTTCTTTTTTTCGAGAAGATAGAGACATCATAAAATCCATTCTTACGGTCATGCTTTTTCTTTTTCTTTTTACTCCGACCTTTGGGATTCAGTGGTTTACTTGGATCGTACCCTTTATAATTATAGTGAGACCAAATCTCTGGAAGGCGTTTCTTGTCTTAGGAAGCTTGTATATTGCTTTTGGTTTTGTTTGGGATACCGGTCAAATTTTTAGAGATACAATATCATTATGGAATTTGGTCTTTAATGGATTAGGTTTATTTTTCTGGTTATTAATAGCCATAATGTTTTTTCAAAATGTGTCAGTTAAGGCCCTTAAAAGTTAAGAAAATCGAAGGTAAAAAAGCGCTGCTTGAAAATGGGATAAAAGCAGTCTATGATAAGAAAGTTGGAGAGATTAAAGCCAACGATTTGGTGATAGTGTATGGCAATTTAATAATTCAAAAGATTGAACCAAAATATTATGGCAAGCAATAATTTAAGAAAAGGAATTCTATTAGCTTTTTTAGCCTCGATAGTTTCTGGATTCGCGATTTTCTACTCTAAAATATCGGTCGCTAAAATTCCACCTCTAGTTTTAACTACTTCACGAAACTTTTATGTAGGACTTGTTTTTTTGCTTATATTTTTAGTTTCCGGAAAGATCAAAGAGTTAAAGACGCTGAAAAAGAAACAGATAATTCTTTTAGCTTTGATTGGACTCATAGGTGGAGCGCTGCCGTTTTATCTTTTTTTTACCGGACTCCAATATATACCGGCGATTAATGCCAACTTAATACAGAAAACTTTATTTGTTTGGGTGACTATTTTGGCGATAATTTTTCTTAAAGAAAAAATTACTGCCAGCTATTTCATCAGTTTTGCCTTAATTTTTACGGCTAATTTTTACTTTGCCAAGTTTAACCTGGCTTTGGGAAAAGGAGAGCTCATGATACTAATTGCTACGTTGTTGTGGAGCGTTGAAAATATAATAGCTAAGAATATCTTAAAAAACATATCTTCAGAGATGGTTGGGTTATTCAGGATGGGAATAGGCGGAAGCTTGCTTATGTTGACGTCAATTCTAACAGGTAAAGTAGGATTTTTTCAAACAATCAACAATCAACAATTAACAATTATTCTTGTTGGTGGTACCATTCTCTTCTTTTACGTTTTTACTTGGTACAAAGCTTTGAAATATGCTCCGGCAAGTTTGGCGACGCTGATTCTCACTTTTGCCGTTGTCGTTGGTAATATATTAAACGGATCTTTTGCTGGAGTAAAAATTTTACCGAAAGATATCTACAGTTCTTTACTTATTAGTGCAGCTGCTTTTATTATATTAATTAAGACCAATGTCATCCCGAACTTGTTTCGGGATCTGCTATCTAAAATCAGATCCTGAATTAAATTCAGGATCAGAGGATTAAACTAATGGACACAAAAGGATTACTTCTCTGCGCCCGTTATTCCTCGGCGCCTAATTTTTTCGGTTACTGCGGACCGGATGAGAATGCGAGCTTAATCGATCATCTAAAACAAAAAGTTGCAGATAAGGAGATTAAAGTAATACTCTCTCAATTTGACACTTTATATTCTTACTTGAAGCTTATTTCTAGGGAAAATAAAATAGTAGATCCCTTTAATCAAAAAGTTGTTGAGGCTTACTGGATTGGTAATGTGCTTCTCGACAGAATCTCAAACAGGGACTACGTGTATCTTTTGCAGGAAGAACTGGATCTGGAAAAGAAAATGGAGAAGATAAAGTTTCAAAAGTTGAAGGCAAAAGTATTTTCAACAAAAATCTACCCTCATCACGCTTTTCATGTCTTTAATATCTTCAAAAGAACTGGGCATGTTAATTCGAATCATACTTTAGAGACGATGGATCAATGCCGAATTTCATTCGGCAAACTCAAAGCTCAAAACTCAAAGCTCAAAACTGTTTTGGTTAAAACGAAACAATTAACAATCAACAATCAACAATTAGTTATGGGAAAAGTGGTAGATAAAGAACTAAAAATAGACTATAAAGGTAAATCCTTCATTAAAAATCTAAAAGTCGGTGATTGGGTGAGTTTTCACTGGGGTTTTGTCTGTGACGTTTTGACAGAACGACAAGTTAAGAATTTAGAGTTTTATACCCAAAAAGCGATAGATTTTTATAATCAATGACAATTTATGTTTTTTGGAATCCTTT
>CAYJQQ010000114.1:0-3989 GCA_964372285.1 uncultured Gammaproteobacteria bacterium
TAATCTTCGAGCGATTAGTCGAGAAGATTAGTTGAAATAGTAAAAGTTCTCGACAAGCTCGAGTTCTCGACTTTGCTCGAACAGTAATAGTTCTCGACAAGCTCGAACAATAATCCATGAACAAAATTATTGACAGGACGAGGCAGTTTATATTTGCCAAGCAGACGAGCATGTTTTCTTCGGCGTTATTGATAGCGATGATGATTGTCGTTTCCCGCTTATTCGGATTTTTTCGCTACCGGACATTATCGGGCTTGTTTACTAAAGAAGAGTTAGACATATTTTTTGCTTCATTCCGCATTCCCGATCTGGTATTTGAAATTTTGATTACCGGAGCTTTGACGAGCACCATAATTCCGCTTTTTATGAAGTATCAAAGCGATAGGGAAGAATTAAGCCTGAATATTTCTTCTATCATGAACTTAATTTTTCTGCTGATGTGTGTATTCATAGCCATTCTTTTTGTATCGATGAATTTTATTGTTCCAGCTATCACGCCGGGATTTGACAAGCAAAAAATAGAAGGGATAATTCTATACTCAAGACTGCTTCTAGTCGGACAGCTTCCGCTGTTGATCGTAGGCAATTTTTTAACAGGGATAGGACAGGCTAACAAAATGTTTTTTTTGCCTGCGTTTGCGCCGATTCTTTACAATCTGACTATCATAATAAGCGCTATATTTTTCAGCTCGTCTTTTTATCTTTTGGCCCCAATATTTGGAGTAGTAATCGGGGCGGTTTTGTTTGTTATCATTCAGTTGCCTATTCTGACTAACTCAAATTTCAACTATTACTTTATTTTAAAAAAGACTTCGGCCATGTTGGAATTTTTTAGAGTAGTTATACCCCGAGCTCTGACGGTTATATTCGCGCAGATTGATGCAACGATTGATCTTGTACTGACAACGCTTCTTGGCGCAGGATCCTATACGGTTTTTTACTTCGCGCAACACCTGCAACTTCTGCCGGTTTCGGTCATAGGAGTAGCTTTTGGGCAGGCTTCTCTGCCGTATCTCACTGAAATATTTCAAGAAAAAAAATTTAATGAATTTAAAAAAATTATTATCGATTCGGTACTGAATCTGTTCTTTTTTACCATCCCTATTGCAAGTTTTTTTATTTTCGCGCGGACTCCGTTGGTGCGATTATTTTTTGGCGGGCCTAAGTTTGATTGGGAAGCGACAGTCTCGACAGCTATAACGCTCTCCTTCTTTTCTATATCGCTTCCCTTCCACACGATTTATTATTTTATTACCAGGTGTTTTTATGCTTTCATGGATACGAAGACGCCTTTTTTTGTCAGCGCGCTGGCTATAGCCATTAACACCATTTTAAGCATAATATTTGTAATGGTTTTTAAATTTCCGGTTTGGTCTCTGGCAGGATCCTTTTCTTTGGCTATGATTTTAAATGTAGCTCTTTTATTTGTGATTCTGGCTGAAAAAATTGACGGTTTGGATTTTAACCTGCTTCGCATTGAATCTATGAAGATGGTTTTTGCAACATTTATCTCTTCGGTCACCGTCTATTATTCGATGAAGTTTATGGACGGAATTGTGTTTGATACTTCATATACCATCAATGTTTTTTTCTTACTTCTAACTGGTGGCACTATATATTTTTTTCTTTACTTATTTCTCTCTTGGCTTTTGGATGTAAGACAGATTTATTTGGTAAGCAAGCTCTTATTAAAAGCCAAAGAATATCAAAAGAAAATTGTAGAATTTTATACCGTATATGAGTAGTGAAAAACAACTAAACGCGATTAAGTCTATCCAAAAAAAACTTTTAGGAAAGAGGCTGACCTACAGGGAAATCTATGCTTTAATGGAGGAGATAGCTCACCGGCGATTGAGTGACATCTTGATAACATATTTTGTAGCCTCTTCTTTTAAAGAGGGTTACTCACCTGAAGAGTTATACTATTTCACCAAAGCGATGGTTGATACGGGCAGTAAATTACGATTTAAAGGGATTGTTGCTGACAAGCATTCAACCGGAGGGGTTGCCGGCACAAGGACAACGATGATTATAGTACCTATTATTGCTGCGGCAGGAATAAAAATACCAAAGATATCCTCCAGAGCAATAACTTCGCCATCAGGAACAGCCGATACGATGGAAGTTCTGGCAAAAGTGAACTTAACAGCTAAAGAAGTTACAAAAATAGTAAATAAAGTGGGAGGATGCATAGCCTGGAATGAATATCTTAATATTGCGCCGGCCGACGATGTGATCATAAAAATAGAGGAACCTCTATCGTTTGAGTCATTGGATAAAGTCATAATCTCAATTATGGCTAAAAAGGTGGCCATCGGAGCAACACACCTAGTGTTAGATATTCCGGTTGGTAAGACAATGAAGATTCAGCATTTTTATGATGCGGAGAAAGTGAGAGAAAAATTTAAACAGTTAAGTCGCAACTTTAAGATCAACGTTGTGTTTGATGTGAACGAAACGCTTGAACCAGCGGGTAGGGGGGTCGGTCCGGCTCTTGAGGCACGAGACGTCTTGTATGTCTTGGAACAGACGCCTGAACGACCTCTCAAACTTGAAGCAAAAGCTTTGAGGCTGGCTGGCAAGCTACTTGGTCTTTGTTATGCAGATATGGGAATTAAAAAAAGTGGAGAAGACGAGGCAAGGCGAATTTTGACAGGAGGGGCAGCTCTAAAAAAGTTTAAAGAGATCGTCAAAGCCCAGAAGGGCGACGATCAAATATCATCCGATACGCTTAAGATTAAATCTCATAAATTAGAAGTTCATTCGCCTAGATCTGGTAAAATTAGAGAGATCAACAACTATAACGTAAATACATTGGCAAAAATATTGGGAGCACCGATTGATAAGTATGCAGGAATCTATCTCTTTAAAAAGATTGATGAATTTGTAGAAAAAAATGAACCGATCATGCTGTTTTATGCGAGTGATAAATATAGATTGAAAGAGGGAGAAGTGAGTTTTAGAAATTTTCCGGTTTATGAGATTGAGTGATTATATTGTCATGCTGAACTTGTTTCACCGAGTCTGACTTGGCTTTCGCAGGAATGACAAATCAGATCCCAAAATAAATTCGGGATGACAGTTTTAAATATGAGAAGATTACTTATTTTGCTGATCTTTGTATTAATTTTTATCGTAGGTTTTTATCTTTATTGGAAAGAGGGGAGCCTCCCTGTTGATAGAAATAGTAAGGAGAGCAAAATTTTTGTCATCAAACCGCGTGAGAACTTGAGCAGCATCGCGGATAATTTATACGCTCAAAAGCTTATCCGCAATAAAGTAGTTTTCTACTTAGTCGTAAAGCGATTTGGTATTGAAAGAAAAATCCAGGCGGGTGATTTTCGCCTATCTGCAGCAATGGATACAGATGCGATCGCTAAAGCGCTTACTCACGGGACTTTGGATGTGTGGTTGACCGTGATTGAGGGAATGAGAAAGGAAGAAGTTGCCCAGGTGGTGGCTAAAAGTCTGAATATCCCTGAAACTGAATTTCTTAAGTTCGCACGCGAAGGTTATCTTTTTCCCGATACTTATCTTGTACCGAAAAACGCAACGGCTGTAGCCGTGATTGACATATTCAAAGTTAATTTTGATAAACGTTTTGATAATAATCTTAAGCAAAAAGCAAGAGATAAAAATCTTACTGTTGACCAGGTCGTTACTTTAGCGTCATTGGTCGAAAGAGAGGCTCGTTTTGAAGAAGATAGGCAGAAAGTTGCGAGCGTTTTACTGAATAGATTAAAGAATGGTATAAAGTTGGATGTTGATGCTACAGTACAGTATATTTTAGGCTATCAATCCGATGAAAAAAGTTGGTGGAAGAAGGAACTGACTTTTGCAGATCTTGAAGAGGATTCTCCTTACAATACTTACAAAAATGCCGGCCTTCCGCCTGGTCCAATTGCAAATCCTGGTTTGGCAGCCATTCAGGCTGTGATTGATGCCGATTCAAACACTCCTTATCTGTATTATGTCTCTGATAAATCCAG
>CAYJQQ010000115.1:0-3981 GCA_964372285.1 uncultured Gammaproteobacteria bacterium
AATGCTCCTCCTGCTATACCAACAGCTATTGGCTTGTAAAGTCTTTTACCTAAAGTTATTAGTGCTATAGTTCCAGCAACAGATCCACCAACAATAAGGTTCAATTCAGCTGAGCCGAAAATTGGAACTTTTGTTGGATCAGTACCATAAAGAGTAAGAGATTGCCATATACTATCATGAAATCTTCCTAAGCTGTCTAAAAACTGTTGATTTTCACCACATTTATTCATTAAATAATCTCTTGCCTCATTAATCGTGCCCAGAGTACCGTTAGCTTTAGTCAATAACCATTCTCCCAACTCAGCTGAAGTTTGACTTTTGAAATGTACTGCAACATCAAAGTTTAGATTCTTAATTTGACCGCCATATAAATTTTTAAACGCCTCATATCCCAACCTTGTACATTCTCCTTTACCAACCATATGTTCTCCATAAGCAGATAATTTTCCAACGAGTTGGGAGCCAAGTTGAGTAGCTGCATAAAGAGAACTTGCTACAGTAACTGGCTTGGCAAGTTTTTTGGCGAAGCCAATAGCTTCAGAACCAATTCTGCTGTAAAGTGAATTTATAAGACTTGAAGTTGCTTCTTTGAACATCCTTCATGCACCTAATTCTTTTCAGCGAGAGCAAAGCATTTATACCTTTCACGCAAAGCTTAAGAAGACCGTGGATAGGTCATCGAGAGCACCTCTCCGAGAGGTAAAGAATATTACCGAATGTTGAAGGTAGTTTTTCTGATTTTGTTAAAAATCAAGTTTAATGAATTTTTCTGGTAATTGATAATATTTTCAATTTTTTTGGGATTTAGGTTTTCAATCTCTTTGAAATAGGTTAAAACTCTTAGCAAAAAGAGTGGGGTAATTATTCTAGATAATCTTGAAGCTTCTGTAGCATTTACATTGTTTCTAATTATGTAAGTTAGAAAATCATTCAACAATTCTACCCACATTATTTTGTCGATAAAGTTATTTTTAAGGATTTTTAGGAGAATCTTTCTTTTTAAGGGAACTAGACCTCCCTCCGGTTCTTTAATCAGAACTTCAAGCTGATTCCGAATAATCCTCTTTCTATCATTAATTGACTTTGAACTGGGTTTAGTACCCCTTTTGGATATACCAATTTTGAGATTTCTTCCATTATTTTCTGGAAATTTTTGGTTCTTATAAAAATTTAGTGAAAACAATGCTGTAGCACACATTTGTTGGAACATTGGAACCATTTTACCAAAACTTGGTTTATGAATTTTTTCTCCAAGATGGACTTCTTTTACTTTGAAACCTCCGCCTATAGCATTTATCGATGACATCCTCCGTGGGCTAAAGCCCGCGGCTTCCCGAGTTGCTAGCCACTTGGTAATCTCAAATTTTCTCCACGTAGCCGAGCCTGTTGTCCCTTTTCTTCCAAATCTCGATGAACTTTTCTTTAGATATTTTTAGTTCTTTGCCTCTTTGTGGATCGTGATAAATCAACTCACCGTTTACCTGAAGAACTACAATCGTGTGGCCCTGATGCCTGTCCCAGCCCAAGTCAAATACGTCCAAGCCGACTATAGCTGGTAGGCCATTTTCAACTAGAGATCTTAACTCCTCGATTGTTGAGTCTACTTTCATTTTGAAATCAAAACCGAATTTTTCCGCAGCACGCTTCACATCAAACCATGTTGCTCCGCGACCTTCGGAAACATTGCAAAGCTCCCGGAGTTCTTTTTCTTCCACGTTAAGTCCGTAAAACGATAAAATCATTCTCAGGCATGCTGGAAAGCAGGAAGATTTCGTTTCCTGCAAGAAGAACGGAACTTTTATCATTTCATTTCCACTAGATTTCTTATGTTTTCTTTGATTGAAGGCGGCGAGTCGGACAGTTCTTGGATTAGCTCCGTGGTATTCGCATCGATGAAGACAGTCCCTACCTTATAATATTTTTCGTTGAGTGTGCACATAACAGGAACTTCAAAAATAAGTTTGCCGTTTCTCAACACTTCCATCGGCATTCCTGCCCACAATAAATTGCCCACAAATTCGTCCAAATACGAGTTTACTTTTGACTCAACTTTGTTCTGTATTTCGCTTCTAGCTAACAGACTCGCTGGCATAGTAATCTAAATTATATTTTGCGAGTTTACTATTTATCCTCCTAAAGGAGACCTAAAAATAAAACCAAGAAATTAAAATAAGCTAATTTATACTCTGTCCAATAGTTTTAGTTATGAAAGAGCTCTCGGTTGACTTTAAAAGTAAAGGAAAGCGGATAGCTGGAATTTTACACTTACCTAAACGAGAGAATGCGCCAGTCGTTATATTTTTACACGGTTGGGGAATGGGAAAGGGGGGTAATCCCCAATTTACTTTTGTTCGGGCAGCCAGAGAGCTTTGTGATGCTGGTTTTGCAGTCTTGAGGTTTGATTTCCGCGGAGTTGGAGACTCCGAGGGAGATTTTGAAGATTACACGCAAACAACAATGCTTGAAGATCTGAATGCTGCAATCTCCTATCTCAAAAACATTAAAGAAGTAAATTCTGAAAAAATTGGCGTTTTGGGATGGAGTATGGGGGGTTCTACAGCAATAATTGGGGCGGCAAGAAATAAGAAAATCAGGTGCGTGGTCTCGTGGGCTTCTCCGGCCAATCACAAAGATTTATGGTCTCCTTCGCTTATCGAGGAACTGGAGAAGAAAGGTAGAATGATTTTAGATTATTCAAGTGGGCTTAGCGTGACATGGAAAGGTGTTTTGGAAGATTTCAAACACAAAACTTATGAGGAAATAAGAAAAGTAAATGTTCCTGTACTAATCATAAATGGAACTGAAGACACTTTGGTTTATCCAACTCAGGCGGAGAAATTGTATAAGAATGCAAATAGACCAAAAAAATTAGTTTTGATTAAAGGTGCGCACCACGGATTTTATGGGGAAAATGAAAAGAAAGAACTATTAAAAGAGAGTTTATACTGGTTTAAAAAATGGTTGAAGTAAAGCTATCCTCCACTAGAAAACAGCGGGATATCCTTCAAGAAGTCGAAAAATCGTTATGAAATTGCCCCCTAATTAGTACAATTCGTAATTCATAGAAGATTACTCTTTCTAGCTAATTCAAGCATGCTCGTGCTAGTCTTCCATTTTCTAGCAAACAAAAGCTGCTTGGTCAGTTTTTTGGATTTGTTTTTGCCGATTAGCCCTAGTTTATGCAGATATCGTATAATATCAAAACTTGTCAAAATATTTTCCTTTCCTATTTCTTTTGCAATCTTCCTGATTGCATCAATATCGTCGATGCATAGAGCGTTGAATTTTTCTTTTTTAAATAACTTTATACAAGAACTTTCGCCCATCCCCAATCCTTGTATCCTGCCCGCCTCGAGTTTTGTTACCTTTATTCTTCCGAGTTCCATTAGCATGATACACGACTTGGCACTAGCGCCCTCTTTGTCTCTGTATCTTGAAATGCGTAAAAGTTCTTTTCTTACCTGCTCTGTAACAATCAAATCATCGGACTTTAACAGCGTTGGCGTTATGCCTATTAGAGAAGCCGATATAAGGAACGAAGTGTCCGCCAGAAGCTTGAGCCTCATTTCTTATGCCTTTTCAAAAGCCTCTCAACTCTTTTATTTCCTTCTTTGAAGAATTTCACAAAGTATATGTAGTTTTCAGCATCCCTCTTTCCCAAAATTTTGGTAAGTTCTTTCTGAGTTATTTTGCCTTGCACATATCTAGAAAAAATCAGATCTTTAGCGCGTTGCTTCTCCTCTTCCGACTTAACTTTTTCAACAATAGCATCCCTTATGAAATCCGACCTTGTTTCATACTTTTCTTTAGCCAACTCGTCTATCTTCTTCAACAATTTGTCTTCGAATCTCAAAGGCACTTGCGGCATAGTATATCATTTGTATTACAAAAGATATAAGCATTTATTTGCAAAAGGGAAGCGTAATTAATTTATGACATCCTCCGTGGGCTAAAGCCCGCTGTTTACCAAGAAAGTTTCAA
>CAYJQQ010000116.1:0-3969 GCA_964372285.1 uncultured Gammaproteobacteria bacterium
CGCGCCTTTCTGTCCCAAGGAAATTACGCTTATTCTGAAGCCATTTTGGGCCAACTTTTTAACCAGATACAGCAGGAAAAAGATAAGATTGAATCAGCGTTTACTATACCGGCGAATGTTCCCAGCAGCAACGCGCCGCCTTCTTCCGGATACGGAAGGCAAGCCGTCCACACAGATCTGGGGGATTTTTTGGTCGATATAGTTACGGCAGATTTAAACTCGACAAAAGTTATCGTTGATACCGCATCTGACGGAGATTGCAGTGATAATTGTCCTGTTTTACCGCTCGCAACTTATGTATCAAGAAGTGGAGCATACGCTGGCATAAATGGAAGCTATTTCTGCCCTGCATCATATCCGAGCTGTGCCGGTAAATCAAATACATTTGATACTCTCCTGATGAACAAGAATAAAGTCTACTTTAATTCAGCAAATAATGTGTATAGTAGCGTTCCAGCCGTCATCTTTTCCGGAAATTCGGCTCGTTTTGTCGGACAATCATCGGAATGGGGGCGCGATACTGGAGTTGACGCAGTAATAGCCAACCGACCCCTGCTCGTATCTGGAGGACAAAATGTCTTTGCTGGCAGCAGCGAAGTTAAGGAAGGAGCCAAAGGCGGAAGAAGTTTTGTCGGCGCTACAGGCTCAACAGCCTATATCGGAGTTGTTCACAATGCTACAGTTAGTGAAGCGGCTAAGGTCCTCTCAACAATGGGAATTCAGAATGCCCTTAACCTCGACGATGGCGGCTCAACAGCCCTCTGGTTTGGGAGTTACAAAGTCGGACCCGGCCGAGATCTACCCAATGTGATTTTATTTGTCAGAAAATAAATTCAGTATTCAGCACATCTTTAGAATGTCCAGGCCTAAAAACTGTAATTTAAATATCATAATTGCAAATATTGTTAAAACTATATGACGACCGTCATATAGTTTAGTCAACATTTCTTAGCGATAACAAATATTAACCCTCCCCGTCCTGCTTTCCATGATAAATTTCTTATAACAAAATAGGTGGGAATAAAAAGACTAACAAATGTAGCTTTAAGGATCTTTCGTAGTAATTTATTTTTTACATCTTCAAAATTTCCATCTAAATTAATTCTAAAATCCTCCCAATCTTCATATGTGCTAAAATATAATTCTTTGAAACCTGCTTTTTTAAGAATCAACTTTATCGATTTCGGTGAAAAGAAATATTTGTGATCTTCTATCATCCACCAAGCCCATTTTTTACAAATTCTAGCCATAAGACTTTTATAATTTGGCGTTTGGATAACCAAAATTCCACGCGGAACTAGGTGTAGTCGAAGTTTTCTTAAACATTCTATAGGATTTTCTAAATGCTCAATCACGTCCAAGAGGATTATGAGATCGTAAAGCTTTTTTTGTTTTCTCATTGACAAACCTCCGCGATCACCTAATTTTGTCAACTTTAAAAATTTTTCTAAAGAGATTTTATAAAGGTCATGAGGAACTTCTCGAAGGTAAAAAAGTTCTACGTTTGGCTCAATAATATCAACCTGATATCTTCCGTTTTTGACTAATATTGAAGAAAATAATCCGAATCCGGCGCCGACATCCAAAACGCTTCCCGATTTTTTATATTCTAGAATTATTTTGACTAATCGTTCAAATCGCTTAGTCAACTTTTCCTCTTCCCTTTTGTAACCGGCAAAATCATACAACTCTAATCCTTTACCATCTTGATACGATCGTGACGAGATGGTATTTTCTTTTTTTACAAAGCCTAACTTGCAGCCCACACACTCAAAAATCTCCACACCTTTCTCTATCTTCAACCTTCTGGCTTCAACCTTCAAGCACAATGGGCATATCATAAAAATTTTATTGTCTAAATAATCTAAATTTTATCTTTTGTAGATTATAATCCATTGCTCTTCTTGTATCTACCTTTAATAATTCGTCATGCCTATCTGTGAAATCTGCAAGCACCGCAAAACCAAATTCTTTCACAAAATTGATAAATATATCTACTATGAATGTCTCAATTGTAATACTCTTTTTCTCCAGCCAAAACCTACTTTAAGCCAGGCAAAAAATTATTACGCCAAAATTTTTAAATACGCTGATGGAGAGATGAATGAAATTCGTATTCGTTCAAGAGCAAAATTAATACTTAAAAATCTTAAGAACATCTATCCTACTGGAAAAACTGTACTTGATGTTGGTTCCGGATATGGTTATTTCCTAGACGAAGCTAAATCATTTGGCTTTAAAATCCTCGGTATCGAACCGTCAAAAACACTTTATTCTATTTCGATTAAACACTTAATCGAAAAAATTTTTCTTACAGATTTCTCTCACTTCTATGCAAGAAATAGGAATAAAAAATTCGACTTTATCACCATCATCCATACAATTGAACATCTAGTGAACCCGGCGGAAACCATATCACAAGCCTTAACTTTACTAAATAAGGATGGATTATTGTATATCGAAACTCCGAATCTTGATAGTCACCTTTTTAATGCAGAAAAATATAGCTATACCTTTCTTACGCCGCCAGATCACATCTGGATTTTTTCTCAAAAGTCATTCGATTTTATCTTGACAAATATTCCAAAAATTCAAATTGAACAAATCTCAACCTATAGCTACCCTGAACATTTGATGGGAATAATTAAAAGAAAACTTAAAAATCAAATCTCAAATCTCAAAGCCAATAATGATTTTCAGGTCAACATGGATTCGAAGAAAACTATTTCAAATTTTGAAAATTGGGATTGGGAAAATAATTGGAAATTCATCAAATTTATTCTATTTGACAAGCTCTTTGCTCCTTTATTTACTCCGCTCTTAAACCTAGGTGCCAAAGGTAGTATCTTGGAGCTTTATATAAGGAAAAAATAGCCCTTTTGTAGCATATAGTCCATTGATCTTCTTTTCCAAAGATTATAAACAGAATTTAATGTTTAGAAAACTTCTAATCCTTATACTTTTTTCATTTTCTATGATATTTGTTTCCGCCGTTTATGCGTTTGAACCGTTTATAAAGTCGCCCAGCAATCCCCTTCCCTTCACTAATAATTTTCAAAATTGGGCCGAGAGGGATCAATTCCAACCATCAGCCTTATTTGATAATGGAGTTTACAAGATGTGGTATGCCAGTTATACAGGTTCGCTGTTTAAAATTATTTACGCTACTTCTTCTGATGGTATAAATTGGTTTCGGCAAAATCTGCTTGATCTCTATCCGGGCTTTGATACCCACGACCCAGCTATTTTGAAAACCCAAAACGGATTCACATTATTTTTTGTAACCTCAATAAGCGCCGGCAGCCAAACATTCAAAATTTACAAAATGGACTCTCTCGATGGGGTAAACTTTGACTCAAATTCTCGACAATTAGTTCTTCAGCCCACTGGAAACTTAGAATCAAACGCAGTTTCATCACCGTCAGTGTTATTTGAAAATGGAACATACTATCTTTATTATTTATGCTGGGGAGATCAGGGATTTAGGGTTTGCCTTGCAACTTCAACAGACGGCAGTCAATGGCAGCGATGTCCAAATAATCCAATAATATCAGAAGTCAGCGATGGACCAAATATTTTTGCTAAAGACGGAAAGCACTATCTTTTTTTTCAATCGCCGTTGGGGGTGCGTCAAACAGAAACTACTGACAGCCTGTCTTGCAACTCGATCTGGTCAAACTTTCAAACAGTTCTTCCTGACCCTATAATTGGTCCATCAATCGTAGAGAACCAAAATATTCTCTACTTATACTACACTGGTTTTGAGCCATCGGGATTAACTATTGATCTAGCAACTTCAAACAACCAAAGTTCGCCAACCCCAACTTTTACTTTAACACCAACTCCCACACCGCTTAATACTATAAATATAATAGTCCTTGTTCCCGGGATGATGTCATCCTGGACTAAAGAAGAAATGCTACATAATTCTGCAATTTCCCAAGATCAGTGGAAACTCCTCCCTTTTGT
>CAYJQQ010000117.1:0-3953 GCA_964372285.1 uncultured Gammaproteobacteria bacterium
CGCATCAGTCTCTATACCGAAGATTCAGGTGTCTGCCCCCATAGAACCTGTCGGAGTGGATACCGATGGTAAAATGTTGCTCCCCCAAGATATAAACGTAGTCGGATGGTACTCGCTAGGATTTAAGCCGGGAGAGGCGGGCAATGCAGTGATTGCCGGACATCTGGATTCGGCAACCGGCGAAGGCGCAATATTCTACAATCTCAAAATAGTCGAGCCCGGAGACGAGATCATCATAACTGATCAAACCGGAAAAGAATATAGATTCACCGTGACCGATAAAGTCATTTACCCTTACGACCAAGTCCCAATCGATAAAGTCTTTGGCAAAAGTTCACAAAAGAGGTTGAATTTGATTACCTGCACCGGCGTCTGGAATCCGTTAGAAAAAAATTATTCCCATCGAACGATAATTTTCTCGGAGCTTCAATCAATCTCCTCATTTAGTCTTTCTCCCAAACCGTAAATTCAAAAATCTCTTTTTTCTTGGTGAATTTTTCTACTATGTATTTTGCTATCAATGGATTTCCCCAACTTTCTGGAGTTTCATGAGTAATAACCAACTTCACATTTTTCTCTCTTAAATTTTTTACGATTTCCTTTTCTCTCTTCTCCCCTAAACTCATATCTGGGGAAAAGTTTATATATCTTGTTGGGTTTCGTCTATCGGTCAAAAAATAAAACATCGAGGCGTTGTAAAAGACAAAAATATAATCGTCTTTTTTGCTATTTTGATTCACAAAGGTAACAATTTCGGGTATAACTACCCTGAATTTTTTATCAACAAAAATTTTTGCTCTTAGATTAGAGATAGAATAATTCTGTTTGATAAGCGGGGAATCCCAACGATAATAATTTTTAAATATCGCCGTGTAGAAACCTAAAAAAACCGTTACCATAACAACTGCATAAACAACAATCAATTTCAACTTATCTCTATTAATTTTCACCAATATCGACAACGGTATTCCAGTACTTGCCATTAAAAAAGTGAAGTGTACATAGTCAGTCGTTGGCCTTATGCCGAAGATAAAAAAAAATAGCGTATACAGAGGGAAAATGATATTTTTCCGTTGTCGTTTATATGCTATAAAAACTCCAGTCAGCGAAATTAATCCGGGCAGAAGATAAAAAAACGATTTAATGCCGCCGGGAAAAACAGTTGAAAAAGCTCCTTTAAAAATTATTTCTTTTATTGAATAAAAGTAAATATTCCGAAAGAACTGAATCAGCGAGTTTGTTAAAATGAAATAGCTAATAAAGGCAAAACCAGCCAAAGCCAAACCGTAAAAAAATACCTTAATCTCCCCTACTACTCCTTTCTTCCCCATTAAAGCAAAAAACATAATAATCATAATTAGCGTAGCCATGCCAAAATTTTGTTTGAAAAGAAATACAACAAACGTCATCACTCCGGCTGCAAAGGGATTTTTTTCCAGAAAAAATGCGACCAATAAACCAGTAGAAAAAGCAAACAGAGTTGGCCAAGGAAAATTCACATGAGACGGTCCCCAAGAAAGATAAATCAACGCCGAAAATAGTGAAACCAATTTATTTTTGCTAATCCCCTTAGTAATAAAATAGATTAATGTTGCAGTAAAAGCTCCTACTAATAATGTCAATAACCGACCAACTAAAATACTCTCTCCAAATAGCTTAAATACGGCTGAAACTAAAAATAATGTTCCAGGAGTATAAATTAAATCAAAATCTCTATATGGCAATTCTCCCTGAAGAATTCTTTGCGCTCCCTGCAGGATAAATCCCTCATCATAATAAGCAAAACCTCGGTTGAAAAAGAGAGCTAAAAAAATGATTGAAAAAACAAAAATGGATAAAAAATGCAGCCTTGACATACTCTATTCTATCAAGAAATCGGATCGAGCTTGACAAGATGAAACTTATTGTTCTATTATGAAATATTATGGATCTGCAGGCAGATTTGGCAAAAACAAAAGAAAGCATCCATCACCACCGCATCGTCATCTTGGCTATCGTCGCGTTCCTTATCCTACTTACGATTGCCGTCAACACACTGCTTCGCTCAACCCTTTCTTCAAAGTTTCCACCCACTCCTGCAGCCCAATCGCAGCCAAAACAAGAAACAACGATTCCCCTAACGAGTGAATATATAAATCCTTTTGACAAAAACACGCAGTATGTTAACCCTTTTTCTCAATATAAAAATCCCTTTGATACGCTCAAATGAATACTATAACTTTTAAGCTAAAACTGAATTTTTTTCTGACAATTTGCTTCTTTATATTTGCTATGTTTCTTGCACTATCCTCTCCTGTAACCGCCCAAGAGACTCCAGAAGAAGCAGCTAAAAAATACAATGTTTCTTTCCCCGTTGCCGAACTTGGCAATTGTAATAATATAGCAGAATGCCGCACCTACTGTGAAGACCCAATCAATCAGACCGCCTGCGTCAACTTTGCCAAAGCTAAAGGATTTTATAAGGAGGATTTAAGTGAAAGACAGCAAGAACTCTTGAATCTAGCCAAAACAGAGCTAGGCTGTACAGATATAGCTGGTTGTCAATCCTTGTGTCACCAGCAAGAAAACTTTGAAAAGTGCAACACCTTTGCTAGAAAGCATGGAGTAAGCGGAGGTCACGTAGAAGACCCTGCTAAACAAGAAATTGTAAGAAAAGCTCAAGAAGTTCTCGGCTGTAATTCTGCTCAGTCTTGCAAATCATACTGTGAACAAGAACAAAATAGAGACAAGTGTAATGATTTTGCCAAGCAGGTAGGACTGCGAGGCGGAGAGATCCGACACGGGCCTGGAGGCTGTAATTCTGAAGAAACATGCAAAGCCTTCTGTAGCGATCCAAACAACTATCAAGTCTGCCAGGGTTTTAGCCAAGGAAGCGGCGGAAAATTTAGAGGTCCAGGCGGCTGTGATAGCGAGGCCTCTTGCCGAGCTTACTGTCAACAGAATCCGCAAGAGTGCGGCTACGGAGGTCCCAGACCAACCGGTTCTTACAATCCGCAAGAGATGTGTCTTCGTACCCCAAGCTGCCGCTGGTCAAACAACACCTGCGAGTGTGGATTTTATAATGCTTTGGAATCGGGGAAAAAAGCCGAAGAATATGCAAAGTTCTGTCGAGAACATCCTGATCAGTGCATGCCCGGACAACTTGGCGGTTTTGTCAGTTCTGCCAATCGCCAACAGTTTGAGCAATACTGCCGAGATAATCCCGAAAAATGTAGAACGCAGTTTGAACATAAAAAAGAGGTAGAAAATTGCTTCCGATCAGGAAAATATTGGTACAACAACACCTGCAACGACAATCCTCAAACTGGAGCATATGGAACTCCACATCCAACCGGCGATTATGCGCGACCAACTGTTCCTCCAGATAATCAATGTCCGGCTGGCTACTATAAAGGTCCGGGTGGTTATTGTACACGACTTGACCAAAGTCAAGAAGCTTATAATTGTATGCGACAGTCCGGCAAATACTGGGACGGAACAACTTGTCGAGATTCTTCTTCGGGAAATCCTACTTCCTATTTTAATCCCGCTGAACAATGTCAACAACAATCTGGTTGTCGTTGGGAAAATAACTCATGTCAATGTTCAAGTACTCAACCAAGTCCAAATCCAATTGAGGCTTGTACAAGGCAGTCCAATTGCCGCTGGGAAAACAATACCTGTCAGTGTAGCGCGCCAACTTCTCCACCTCAACAACCCACGACCGGAACTTCCGGTGAAAGTCCGGAACAGATGTGTGCAAAAACTGCTGGCTGCAGCTGGGTCAATAACAGTTGCCAGTGTTCTCCTCAAGTTCAAGGAGCAACAGCGCCGACAAACTTTTTACAATCACTCCTCTTTTTCTTCTCAACTCTTTTTAGATGAATTAACAACCTTCGCTCTCGTTTACTCATAATTTGTAAGAATTCACACTCTTTGACAAACTTTTATAGTTCGAGCGTAGTCGAGAACTT
>CAYJQQ010000118.1:0-3917 GCA_964372285.1 uncultured Gammaproteobacteria bacterium
ACTGGAAATCACAGTCGGCAATCATCTTCTTTATCTCTTCTTCACTAATCATTTCTTCGTGATAAGTAATTGTTGCTGTTTGGGAAACAAAATTAACCGTTGCATCAGCGATGTGTGGATTGAGTTTAAGTTTCTGCTCGAGTGCTTGATCGTCCCCACAGCAGAGTAAATCTGTAATGGCAAAAGTGACCGTCTTCATAGTTTCATTTTAAATATTTAGCAAAAAAATTGATAGAGCGTTCCATAGCTTGATCAAAAGCCTTTCCTGACAAGTTATGGTCTGTATTTTCATAGGTGTAATATTCAACTGTCTCTCCTGCTTTCTTTAATTCGTCTGCAAAGTGTTTAGAAAATGACACAGGTACATGATTGTCAGTTACACCGTGATGAAGTTGAATCGGTGTAGAGATATCTTTCATATAGCTATAAGGATCAATTTTTTGCCAAAAAGAGGGATTTGTATCCGGAGTTCCGTATTGATTGGTAAACGAATTCTTATCGCCGTGTTCTCGAGTGAATCTTCTATTCCAGTTGTTGAGAATGTCATTATATGATCCAACAACGCCAGCCCAAATAACTGCAGCTTTTATGTCTTTAGAAATTAGTAAAGATTTCATTGTTATATTCCCACCCATCGAATGGCCCCACATACCAATCTTTTGAGGATTAACTTCTTTCAATTTTTTAAGAGAGGATAAGGCATTAAGGACATCAATTACATACTTAGATGAAAAGTAATGTCGGACTGGTTCTCCTTCAGAGTTTCCGTGTCCTCGATAATCTGGTTTAAAAACAACATAGCCATTTCTGGCAAAACCGTCAACATAGGTAGCATAACGTTCTGTCGTGGAGTATTGATCTGGCGGTATATAGCCGTGATTGAAGATGATTGCGGGCCAACCCCCGGCAGGAGGATGTTCTCCGATTGGAATAGTCAACAAACCATAGATTTTTAGCCCCTCTGACTTGTAAGAGGCAATATATTGTTTATAGTTAACCCCGGGAGATAATTCTTGTTCAATAACTATCTGGCTCCCTGGATATTCTTGTAGTCGCTGATACTCAATCATCATCGGATGTGATGATTTTTCAATCAATCCTCCTTCGTTGATATTGGAATGATCTTTTTTCGTGGTTTGATTTTTTGATCCCTGGTTTTTAAAGATTAAAAAACTTGTCCCAATAAGCATGATAATAAATAAAGAGATCAGAATTGTCCTTTTCTGGATCATATTTGTTTAGTTCTTAACCGTTAAACACTGTTTAAACATTTCTTTATTTTTTTCTGGATCGGGAATTCCATACTCTTTTACAGTGGTTCAGAGATGCATTTTTGAATTATAGATTCCATTTAAATTTCCTTTCCGAAACTCCAGCAACATCTTTGATGATCAATTCAACATATTTTGTTTCAGCTAATGGATTAATGAATGTAAGAGTTCCGCTTCGATGATGACCGCCGGGAGGAGTTCCACTCCAAGTTGATCCATCGAGTCGATATCCCTTATTATCAAGCAGATAACTTTGTTTTGCTATATCAAATGATAAATCAACAGAATGGGTACTAAATTCGAGCTTAAATTTGGGTTTTTGTCCTATTTCTAAAATTTCTGGATATACGGCTACCGTAACATTCCCACCCTCGTTTTTTTGAGAAGCAAATTTATCCTTTTGAGGATTAGCAGTGGAGTTTTGAGAAAAATTGCTCTGGTTTGTTTTCTGATTAATTTTGACCTGTGACCAATTAATAATAAAATATAAAACAATAATTGCTAAAACTAACAATAATATTTTATTTATTTTTGCCATGGTCGATTTAAGTACCATATTGATATCGATCGGTACTAATATGGTGGATGGGAAGTTTTAAGCTTCCGTATTGTCCAAATCATATAAACAATTCCAAAAAAGTTCATCAGGATTCCTAAAACGATTAGGGGTATTTGATACTTCACCAAAAAAAGAGCGGCACCTGATAAACCAATAATAGGTAATATCTCACTTAAATGATGAGCGCAACAGGCAACCATCGAGACGGCTGAAGTACCGGTTGAAGTTGCGGCAACTTTCCCTGAATGATGCAATCCCTGTGAGTTTCTGGTACAGTTTCGTAAATGAACAAAAAGTCCGATCTGTGTACCAAAGCCAATCGTTAGAATCAACATCCAGTACCAAAGTTCTCGAAACTGTGAAATCGTAGCCGACCAACTTCCTGACGAAATTCCCATCACGCCAAAATAAAAAAGAAGAAGTCCAACACTCTCCAAGAACCCGCTTATTATCTCTTTTCTCATAGCTTAATTGTATTAGAATTTGATTAAGATTTTGTGAAAATGTAGCAGTAAAATTTATTTTTTTAAAGTGGATTGAATACACTTAATTTTCTCAAAAAGTTTTTCTTTATCTAAAGATCCAACAGAAAAAAGTTCGTCATTAATAATGACTCCGGGATTCGCCATAATTCCATATTTAACCGCAAGCTCTAACCCTCTGATACCCATAACATCGTATTCTTCAACTTTAAGATCTGGGTACTTGGCTTTTGCTTCTTTTAGAATTTGTTTTGCCTCTAGGCATTCACTGCAGTTTTGGGAAGTTAAAAACTGAATTCTGATCATAATTGAGATTCTTTAATATGTTTCAAAAGTTCAGTAGTTGGAGCGTTCATATTGGGAAAATCAAGAGACGCGTGAGTTTTACCCTCTGGAGTGATATGTATGTATGTATGACCGGGCCGGTCATCATGCATCGAGGATGGAGTTCCCAACACTTTATAAGCTGCCGCTGCCTTTCGTTGTGCATCAATCAGAATGGGTGTAACTATTTTTTCTTCTTTCAGGATCGGGTTCCAAGTTGCTTGATCGTCAACGCTTATGGGAATTATTACGGTATTAAGATTGTTAAAATCAGTTCTATAGCGTTCGAGTCTTGAGATTTCCTGCCAACAGGGACTACACATTACTCCTTCGTTGAAAAAGAGGAGAACGTGTTTTCCTCTATAGTCTGCCAAAGAAATTGTCGTTCCCTGGGTTGATGGTAAACTGAAATCCGGCGCAACGCTTCCTTCAGCGAGCGGCTCAAATTTTTTATTACTCGATCCTCCTCCGTGGTGTGACGCCATATCATCTGCCTGATTGGCTGCGGGGTTATTTTGAGAAGAAACGCCCTTTGTATCGGATTTGGTTTTATTTCTGCTGCTTACAACAGTGTAGCCTACGACTATCGTTCCAATAACAAGAGCAATAAATGCGTAAGTAAGAAATTTATCAATTGAGAATGTGACCGTATACTGACCCGCTGTTTTTTTTTCGGTATCTGCTTCCTGTTTATTATGGCTTTCGCCTTTATTACAACAATCCATGCTCTATTTATACTCCCTTAAGTATTAAGATTTAATGAATGAATTATTTAATTTTTATCTTCCTTAAAAATAAGAGAATAATAACTAATAAGATTGTTAAAGCAGTCCAATCTGGAATGGATTGGGTCAATGCGAGAATCTTTTTTTGCACAATTGTAAGATAGGCCATTAATTGAGATTGAGAAGGTGAGACAGAAGTAATTTTATTGTTGAAAGCAAGATAAAGAATATATAAACCTATAACTAGAAAAATTATTCCTGTAATTAGATTGGTTGAGTGGATACGATACATTCTTCTAAATAGGGTGAAACGAAGCATTACCCCTCTGACTAATTTACTTTCAGACCAGTTGAAATTGTCCCAAAAGTAGGCAATGACGAACAGCGGAAAAACCATACCAAATACGTAAGTCAAAGATAAAACGAGAGCTTGAAAAAGATTGGCTGAAAGCGCATTTAATGTCAAAACCCCGGCCAATACTGGTGCACAACATGAGGATGCCAGGCCGGAAAATAAACCTAATACATAGATTGACAGAACATCATGTTTTTTGAG
>CAYJQQ010000119.1:0-3901 GCA_964372285.1 uncultured Gammaproteobacteria bacterium
GCGGCTTAAAACTGCCGCTTGCGATTTTGAGGGAAATAAGAAGTAAGAAGTAAGAAGTAAGATTATAAAAAACATAACACCCCTGGCTCCTCTCCCAAGTGCAGGAGAGGGGGGGAAGTTATTCACATTTTTTGCTTCAAATTGATTTGACATGGTTTGGGGGGTTGGTATACTTACCTACGACGAACTTCCCCTCGCCTCTGGCGGGGGGATTTCTTTATATTCTATAAGCTCAATCTGCTCTTTCAACTTTCTTAAGCTAACAAATTTAGCCCTTTCTAAAAGTTCCTTAGAAATATGACCCTTTACCGACATAACAACAATTCTTTTGTTTAGAGATTTTATTTTGTCTATTACTGGAGCAAAATCACTATCTCCATTCTTTTTCAAAATAGGATTTCAGTCTTTCATACGAAATCCTCCACTTCAAAGTCTTTTGGGAGTAAAAAATATTTGCTGCATCTATAAAGACTGTCACTTTTCCTTTTGTAAATTTACTAATCATGATTACAAAAATTATCTTTAATTATCTTTGCCATTTCCAACTCTCTATATATATCACTAGTAATCTGATCTTGTTCGGCTCCCGCTAAGATTTGATAAAGGAAGCCATTCCGCTCAAACCAAATTTCTGTGATTAGAGTTGTTATAATTGCTATCTTTCAAACTTTGTAATAAATATATGTAATGCATAAATCATCGACTCATTCTGTATAATTGAAGGACTTCGTCTGCGCTTAATACCCTGCTTGCCCCGTTAGAAACCAAGTTTCTAACGGGGTGAATAGACGCGGACTTTAGCGATGAGGTTATCTAAAGAAAATAATTATTTACCGAAAATTCAAATTGCCCAATGAATAATTCTTTAAAAAATTGGCATGAATTCTGTTCGTAAAAAAGCAAAATGGCTTTTTTATAATCATTTTCGCGAATGCTCCGATACGAAAGCGGGCAAACGCCGTTAGCAAAAAGAATAGCGTCGCCTAAAATCCTCCCCGTGCGTTTATTTCCGTCTTCAAACGGCTGAATATAAGAAACTAAAAGCACTGCTGCCAGCGCTTTTGAAAAAGGATTCTCCATCTTGTTGATTAGTGTAATCATTTTTTCCATTGCCTCAATAATCTGGTACTGATTGTCCAAGGGTTTAAAAATTGTCCCAGTGATTCCAATTAAACGTTTGCGCAGTCCGCTAACCACTCCCAAATCCCCCGTCAAGAGAGAGTGGATGTTTTCAATCTTGCGGAGAGAGATTTTTTTGAATTCTTCCGGCTGGGAAAAAATGTAGTCCAAAGCTCTTTTGTGGTTAAGAATCATAACGGCTTCTTCTTTCTTGTGTCCAGCCGCTTCTTTTTTTTCTTTAATCAGCACTTCTGTGTCAATCAGTGAATACGTATTGCCTTCTATTTCTGAAGATTTCCAGCTAAGTTCAATAGTCAGCCGTTCGTACTCCTTTTTTAGAGTGACGGGAGTCAGATTTTTTATTCTTTTTTGATACTCTAAATTCAACCCAAGTAATCTTTTCAATTCTTCTTCAGAAAAAATGCCGGCGAAATTTTCAAAAACTTCAAAATTGAAGCGCGGAAAAGCTACGGCGCGTTCATCCGGACCTTTTTGAAAATATTCTTGCGGGTCAAAATATGACAGCAGTTTATTTGCGACTGCTTCGCTGTAAACGACTGTTCTGCCTTTCCCTTGTTTTTTAATAAGGCCTTTTCTGATAAGTGTATCCACATCACGAACCACAGTAATGCGGGAAAGTTTGCCAAAACCACTTTCCAAAAATTCCTTAATTTTCTGATTGCCAACAATCCCCCTTTTTCGAATATATTCGAAAATATCTGACTGTCTTTTGGTTAATTTGTCCATATTTTATTGTATCATTATTACACTCTAATTGTATCAATTTGATACAATAACGCAAGCTTATTGTCTTATTTCCCCATTCAGGCCGTTAGAGACAGAAATCGTTTTAATCTATTTTTTAAATAACGCTTACCCATTCCGGTTTTCAGAAACTTTTCCCGCGCGGTAGCATCTTGCTGGTTCAAACAGGCTTCATAATATATAAGCTTGAACGGCATACGATGTTTTGTAGATGATATTTGTCCGCTATTGTGACAGTTAAAACGATTTCTTAAATTATCAGTATAACCTGTATACAACATCTTATCTTTTAAACTTTGCAAAACATATACGTAATACATATAGGATCTCTAACGGCCTAAACTATATAATTGCTTAACCTCGTCTGCGCTTAATGCCCTGCTTGCCCCGTTAGAGACCAAGTTTCTAACGGAGTGAATAAAAATTCGTTGATATAAAACCATTTTGTCGAGGTTGAGTCTGTGTAATTCCTGTTATGTTGGTCTATTCTTTTATCCACATTTTGACTTGACATGGTTTTGGGGGTTGGTATACTAGGGACATCCCTAGAAAAGGTCGCGCTTCGCGGCCTTTTCCTTTTATATATCTTTCTTTATTTTAAGCTTTATGTTGTCAATATTAAGAAAATCAACAGGTTTACCTTTTTCTTCTGTTAAATCTCTTAATTTGGTCGAAAATCTGGAAGTAGAATAGCGGGGACCACTCTTTATCCTCTTGGCACTGGATATTATATGTACAACAGCGCCCTTATCAACCACCTTTTTAATTAGATATTCAAAATCACCATCACCAGTGAAAATATAGAATTCGGAGTCCGCTCCAGCACATTCCATAACATCGACTGTCAAATCAACATCGCAATTTGATTTCCGATTGTAACCCATATCAATTATTTCGGAAAATTCATTGTCGCATTTTGGACATTTAACTTTTATATTTCTGTTTCTATTTTTATATGAAAAAACTACTTTTGACCTTACAATGCCTCCATTCTCCGCTAGCAATTCAAATTCTTTTTCGGTTTCTGAATCACCCGCGTCTATCCCAGAATAAAAAAATACTTTTTCACATTTCCAATCATTCTTTAAAAATTTCAACAACTTACTCCAATCTGTAATAAAACCCAATACTTTTCTGGTAGTAGTCTCGGTATTTTGAACATCTATAAAAGCAAATTTCTTTCTCATGACTTTATTCTAACATGACTCTCTCGGCTTAAGTGCCCGCGCCTTCGTTTAATGACCAGTAACCCACGAGCCCGAGGTTGTTGGGCGCGCGGCTTAAAACTGCCGCTTGCGATTTTGAGGGAAATAAGAAGTAAGAAGTAAGAAGTAAGATTATAAAAAACATAACACCCCTGGCTCCTCTCCCAAGTGCAGGAGAGGGGGGGAAGTTATTCACATTTTTTGCTTCAAATTGATTTGACATGGTTTGGGGGGTTGGTATACTTACCTACGACGAACTTCCCCTCGCCTCTGGCGGGGGGATTTCTTTATATTCTATAAGCTCAATCTGCTCTTTCAACTTTCTTAAGCTAACAAATTTAGCCCTTTCTAAAAGTTCCTTAGAAATATGACCCTTTACCGACATAACAACAATTCTTTTGTTTAGAGATTTTATTTTGTCTATTACTGGAGCAAAATCACTATCTCCATTCTTTTTCAAAATAGGATTTCAGTCTTTCATACGAAATCCTCCACTTCAAAGTCTTTTGGGAGTAAAAAATATTTGCTGCATCTATAAAGACTGTCACTTTTCCTTTTGTAAATTTACTAATCATGATTACAAAAATTATCTTTAATTATCTTTGCCATTTCCAACTCTCTATATATATCACTAGTAATCTGATCTTGTTCGGCTCCCGCTAAGATTTGATAAAGGAAGCCATTCCGCTCAAACCAAATTTCTGTGATTAGAGTTGTTATAATTGCTATCTTTCAAACTTTGTAATAAATATATGTAATGCATAAATCATCGACTCATTCTGTATAATTGAAGGACTTCGTCTGCGCTTAAT
>CAYJQQ010000120.1:0-3862 GCA_964372285.1 uncultured Gammaproteobacteria bacterium
AAAAAAGTAAAAGTTTTGGGAGAAACACATTCAGCCGAGAAAGCCGGTTGGCTGTTGGACGTAGGCAGACTCCAGGTCCTGTAGTCATAAATAGTTAGAATAGCTAAATAGCTAACATGGTTTTATATTTATAACTAATTCGGATATAACTATTTTAACCATTCAACTATTATAGCTATTTTTCGTCATGATTGAGTTTAAAAATGTCACAAAAAAATACGCTGACGATCCTGTCCTTGACAAAGTAAGTTTTCTAATTGACAAAGGCAGTTTCGTATATCTTGTTGGGCCAACGGGGTCTGGCAAGACTACAGTTTTTAGACTAATTATTCGGGATATAATGCCCACAGAAGGCGCCATAACCCTTGGAGACTGGGACTTACTGTCCCTTCCACGCTCAAGAGTTCCTCATCTTCGTCGCCGAGTAGGGGTGGTTTTCCAGGATCTTAAGTTATTGATAGACAGAACTGTTGCCGAGAATGTAATGTTGCCGCTAGAGTTTTCAGGAATGAGTGAGCAAGATGCAAGAAAAAAGGCAGAGACAGTACTTTCAGAGGTGGGACTTTCGGATAAATTCGATAAGTTCCCTCTTCAGCTCTCAGGAGGGGAAGGACAAAGAGTGGCTATCGCTCGCGCGCTAGTTTTTGAACCCGAGATAATACTTGCCGATGAGCCGACAGGAAATCTTGATGTGCAAACCTCCTTTCAGATTCTTGACCTTTTGCAAACCATAAATAAAAAAGGAACGACTGTATTTATGGCAACACATAATGATAAACTAATTGGGGAGCATGACCGTATAATTATTCTTGAGAAAGGGCGTATAGTTGAGGATAAATCGCCTAATCAATCAAAAAGAAAATCTTCCGCGAGAGAAGATTCAAAAAACCCACCTAAGGCGGGGCAAAATAAAATAAAGCTTGAGACCTTAGTAAGTAAATGATTAGTACAGTTTCAAAATACGTAAGAAGATCACCATACCAGGCACTTTCTGCCGCTCTTATTATGAGTTTAACTTTTTTTGCAATTACAGTTTTTTCAATTCTTACTATTCTTTCAATTCGCTTTATTTCCTATTTTGAAACCCGACCCCAACTTACAGTTTTCTTTAAAGATTCTGCAACGCGGGATGAAATTCGGGATCTTGAGAAAAAGCTTTCGGACACAGGAAAAACTTCCTCTATTAAATACGTATCTAAGGAAGAAGCACTTGCCATTTATCGCGAGCAAAACAAAAGCGACCCGATTTTACTTGACTTAGTTACGGCCGATATACTGCCTGCGTCAATTGAAGTCCAGGCGACTCAGGCAGAGTTTCTTTCGGAATTAGCAGGAGTCGTACGCGGTTCACCACTGGTTGAAGAGGTTATATTCCAGAAAGATATTGTTGATACCTTAATTTCCTGGACAAATGCCGCAAGAAGACTTGGAATAGGGATTATTGCCATTCTTGTTACGGTCTCAGTCCTAGTCATAGTTACAATAATTGGCATAAAGATTACGGTGAGACGCGAAGAAATAGAAACAATGAGACTTTTGGGCGCGACAAATTGGTTTATTCGCGCGCCGTTCCTTTTAGAAGGAGCATTCTACGGATTATTAGGATCACTTGCCGGCGGAGGCTTAGTAATTGGCCTATTCTATTATTTCTCACCGTCTTTTGAGTCTTTCTTGCGGGGAGTCGCTATTTTCCCAATCTCACCCCTTATGATGCTTGAGCTTCTTGCAATCGAGGTAATTATTGCCTGCCTCTTGGGAGTGTTTGCTAGTTACTTGGCAGTACTACGATACTTAAAATAAATACTCAATGGTTAAATGGCTAAATAGTTACATAGCTAGATCATCTTTCGCAATTCTTGCTCTGTTTCTTTTTTTATTGTTAGGCAGTATTGTTTTTGCCCAAACGCCAACGCCTGGCCCAAGTTCTACTCCAACGCCCGAACCGAGTAGCTCCAGTAATATTTGTACCAGTGTTCAGGAATGCGCAGATCAAAAACTTGATTGCTCAAAATGCATAGAATATTTAGCAAGTAAAAAAAGTGAAGCTTCTGGGAAAGCAAAGACACTTTCCTCAGAGATCGCAGTAACAAATAGCCAGATTAAGTTGACAGAGGCAAGAATCAGGGCAACCGAGCAGAAAATAAAAGAACTTCAGAGGGACATAGGTGTTGCAAAAGGAAAGATAAAAGATCTCGAAAGTATAATAGATCGCGCAACAAGACTTTTAATTGAGAGAATAGCCGCTGTGTATCAAGTCGGTAGACTTGAGCCTTGGCAAATATTCTTAACAGCAAGAAACATTGACGATGTTTTCTCAAGACTTAAATATCTTCGCATAGTTCAAATTTATGATAAGAGACAGGTTTACGCCGCAGAACAAGCTAAAAGCGACTATTCAAACCAAAAAGAGGTCTTCGATGACAAAGAAGGCGTGGCAGAGGCATTAAGCAAAAAACTAGACGATTATAACAACCAGCTTGAATCGGAAAAAGCCGGGAAGCAGGCGCTTTTGACTGTTACGCGCAATGATGAATCAAGATACCAAAGGTTGCTTGCCCAAGCACAAGCAGAACGTGCAATCGTATTTGGTGGAGGACAGGATTCCTTCGTTCGAAATGTAAATCAAGGAGATATCATAGGAACGATCGCTTCACATGGTGCTAGCCCCGGATGCTCCACAGGCGCGCATTTACACTTTGAAGTTCACAAAAACGGATCTGTCCAGGATCCTAACAATTATTTACAGTCAACATCAGTTCAATATCCGACAAATTATAATGCGGATGTTTACAGGACAGTTAACCCTCGGGGTGATTTACCCTGGCCGATCAATCCACCAATTCAAATAAATCAGGGATTCGGGGCGCAGCCGAATAGCAGTTTTTATGGACCCGCCGGTCACACGGGGATAGACATGGATTCTTTATCGTCATCGTCGGTTAAAGTAGTTAAGAACGGGAAGCTTTATGGAGGCTCTTATCAATGCAGAAGCGGTCCTCTTTATTATGCCAAAGTAGAGCACGATGACGGCTTGATTACTTGGTATCTTCATATAATTCCCAACTAAAATAGTGAATAAATTATTATTGGCTTTATTCATCATCTTATTTTTCTTTCTATTTCCAAACAAAGTCTTCGCAGCGTTCTCAATGAATATTGCCAGCATTGACCCCACCAGTGTTGATTCTAAGGAGCAGGAAGTAACAGTAAATGTAAATATAAATGATTTGCCTAGTGAATCTTATTTTCGCATTGCTTGGCAGGAGTCATCGGGCAAACCATATTTCGGATACATGAAGAACAACACTGGTGATTGGGTTAAAATTGAATCTAGTCAGGATTGTAAGAATTACTACAAAATTTCAGATCTAACTACAACGTCCTTTGTAATAATTACTAAAATTGGTGAAGAAAATACTATTAATAATGGATCTTACCTTTTAAAAGCTAGACGGTATACTGCCAGTTGCTCTTCATATAAAGATAGCGATCCGGTTTCAATACAAGTAAATCTTCCTACTTCTACTCCAGCACCGACTGATTCGCCTACTCCTACAGATTCTCCTACTCCTACAAAAACACCTACGCCTACAAAAACGCCAACTCCAACCAAAAAACCTACCCCAACGCCTACAAAAAAACTTTCTGAAAAAGAGGCAAATACGGATGATTTATTTGTCGCGGGAGAGACGAAAATAGCACTTGATAAATCTCCCACGCCGGAGGCGGGGAAGTCGCAGGTTTTGGGAGAGAAAACTTCTCGCCAGCCCTTTATTTTTATTGGTCTTGGGATAATAGTCCTTGCGGTCTGTGGTATACTTGCCTACTTTCAGTTTGGAGATAAAATCTTCTTAGATCGGAA
>CAYJQQ010000121.1:0-3816 GCA_964372285.1 uncultured Gammaproteobacteria bacterium
AGTTTCTTGTCTAAGGCTTTAACAACCTTCGCTCTTTCTTTCCACCTCCTTAATCCTTTTTTTTGTTACCGCATCCTTGTGTAATTTTCTGTCACTTTTTCCCAAAAAAATTACTATGCTATCATGCGGTTTCATAGGATAAGTAAAAACATTTCTGACTCTCTCACCGTTGATAAATCCTTCGATGTCTTATGAATCCTATACCTAGCAATCGTTTACTCATAATTTTTTTGGGTTGACTCGGATAATTCTATCATCGTTTGGACTTGGCTTTCCACGGCCGTCTCTGTTGCTGGTTGAAATATAAAGCATCCCGTCTGGTCCAACTATAACTTCGCGGATTCTGCCAAATTTGCCTTTAAAATGTTCTCTTATAGTTATGTCTTTGCCATTAATTACAGCTTCATAAAGAGTTTTACCTCGAAGCCCTGCAAAAAATAGCGAGTCGCCAATAAATGCAGCACCGGCCGGAGCCCAAGTAATATTTGGACCTGAATTAGCAACCGGTTTTACCATTCCAGCTCGTTCCTGATCGCCTTGAATCTCCGGCCAACCGTAATTTTTTCCAACCTCTATGAAGTTAAGCTCGTCAAGCCCTGACTGTATCCCTGATCTTCCATGTTCTGTCGCCCAAAGCTCACCCTCTTTATTCCAAGCTATTCCTTGTGGATTGCGATGTCCGTAAGAATATGTAAGATTATTGAAGGGATTACTTGATACAGGCTTTCCTGTATCGGTTACTCTCAATATTTTCCCGGCCAGAGAAGATTTATCTTGGGCGTGGGAAGGATCTTGAGCGTCACCGGTTGTGATATATAAATTCTTATCAGGACCGAATTTAATTCTTCCTCCATTGTGGTTTAAGTTTCCCGGAATATTATCAACGATTATCTCTTCATTGCTCAATTTATTATTCTCATATTTCATCCGGATCACACGATTAAAAGTATCCTCATCACTGTTGCTAAACGTGTAATAAAAATAAACATACTTGTTTGAAGAAAAATTGGGATGAATCACCATCCCCAAAAGCCCGCCCTCCCCTATTTCTTTTACTTGAGAGAGTTGGGCGACTGGTTTTGATTGAAGCTTCTTATTTTTATCAATCAGCCTCACGCTTCCAGGTCTTTCCGTCACTAACATCCCACCATCTGGTAAAAAGGCAATCGCCCAAGGTGTATCGAGTCCTTCTGCTATAATAGAGGTTAAAGACTTTTCAGATTCTGTCGATTTTTTTCCGGTTGGATTGTCAAAATTAATAGGAGAGTTTGTTTTATTTTTCTTCACGCCTCTGTTTGATAAAATTACAGCTCCCGCCAAAAGTACAACCAAAAGTAATAAATATTTTTTCATCTATGCAAAAGTATATTCTACCATTTTTCATCTTTATAGCGGTTCTGGTTATTTTCATAAATAGCCAGACTATAACCAATACCTCACTCTCACCTACTTTTACCCCCAGCAAACTAAAACCCAATATTTCGCCAACTCCCCAAGTAATATTCAGAGCTCCCCCAGTAGATAAAATTCTTGCTAATGATTATCACGTCTTTCAAACCTTCAACAACTGCGGGCCGGCTGCCTTGTCCATGGCGCTTTCTTATTACGGCATTAACATAAGTCAACAAGTATTAGGAGACGAGTTGAGACCCTTTCAAAATCCGCAAGGAGATAACGACGATAAATCAGTCACTTTGGAAGAGCTGGGGGAAAAAGCTAAAGAATATGGTCTTATTCCTTACCACAGACCCAATGGCAATATTGACCTTATTAAACTTTTCATCACCTACGATATTCCAATCATGGCAAGAACTCTGACAAAAATAGATGAAGACATAGGTCACTATCGAATTATCAAAGGCTATAACGACGAAACAGGACAAATTATCCAAGACGACTCACTACAAAATAAAAATCTCTGGTTCTCGTACGAGGATTTTTCTTCGCTTTGGAAGAGATTTAACTTCGAACACCTGGTGCTTGTTCCAAAAGAAAAGCAGGAAATAGCAGAAGCGATATTGGGAGAAGAGAAAGATCCGAAAACCGCTTGGGAAAAAGCAGCCAAAAATGCAAAAGAACAACTGAACATCAATCCAAATGATATTTACACTCGATTCAACTTGTCCGTCGCATTATACAATATCGGCAATTATCAAGAATCTGTAGCCGAGTTTGAAAAAGTCGAAAACCAACTCCCCTTCCGCACCCTCTGGTATCAAATTGAGCCAATTAAGGCTTATTACGAACTTGGGAACTACGAAAGAGTTTTTGAAATAACAGACAAGGTCTTAAGCAACTGGAACCGCGCTTTTTCCGAACTTTATTATCTTCGCGGACAAATTTATTTGAAAAAGCAAAATAAAGAAGCCGCCCGCCAGGAGTTTGAGAAAGCGGTATTCTATAATCGCAATTTTATCCCAGCCCAAGAAGCTTTGAAAACTTTGTAATAAATCAGCTAAATCTCCGATTGTCTCTTGTGATTCTTCTCCAGCCACCCCCCTCCACTCTTCCCTATTTTTAACATACTAAGGGTTCGTTCGCAAAAACTTTATAGGAATTTGCGAATACGACCCTTTGTGTCGCATCTCCAATTCTAAAAATAATTAGATTGTGAGTGTGTGCGACCAAAGTTTTTCCAACTTTCATATTTTGAAATTATATAAAAGTTAAAATAATTCTTTTGTTATAATTGGTGTATGACCGATCTTAGCAGAATATTAAAAAAATATAAAAAAGGCTGGATAGCACTCTCTCCGAACAACGAGAATTTTGTTGCTCAAGGAAAGACTCTTAAGGAAGTTTTAAAAAAAGCTCAAAAAAAAGGAGTGAACCAACCAAGCGTACTTAAAGCCTCTCCAATTGATAATTATTTTATTGGCTAAATGCTTTTTCCCTACATAAAAGTAGCTAGATTTCACAAACATCAAAAAGTAGAGCGTCTTTTGCCTTGGATACGCTTTGGTATTTATAATCCAAAATATAAAAGTAATATTCTATATCCTGTAGGACTGCTTGACTCTGGGTCGGAAATAACATTTATTGATTATGAATTTGGGAGAGAACTCAATTACGATATTAAAAAAGGGAAACTATCTGAAGTAGTAGGTGTCGGTGGAGCAAAACTACAAGTATATTTTCATAAAGTTGGGATTATTGTAAATGACAGCAGCGGAAAAAAACCTTTCATGATAGAAGATGATGTTGCTTTTACTTTCACTAAGTTTCCCTCCAGCATGCCACAGCAAACTGCAATTCTAGGAACTATTGGATTTTTTCGGCACTTTAGCGTTACATTTGACTACCCAAATTTCATAAAAATAGACAAAAGATTGTCGTCAAATTAATAACTATTTAAATGCTAAACTTAATCTCATGAAAAAAGACAGTAGTGAAGTAAAAGTAGTAAATATTGGTCAAAAACTTTCACTATTTAATAAATACTGGAATCCTAAAATAGTCGGAGAATTAAACGATCATAAAGTACAGGTTGTAAAATTAAAAGGCGAGTTTGTCTGGCATCATCACGAAAATGAAGATGAGTTATTTCTAGTTACAAAAGGTAAATTAATAATCCATTTTAGAGATAGAGATATTGAAGTAAGAGAAGGTGAATTTGTCATTATTCCTCATCCTATTGAACATAAGCCTCAAGCCAAAGAAGAAGTTCATATTATCCTAATTGAACCTAAAAATACACTTAATACAGGTAACGTTACGGATTCCAAACTCGCAGCCAAAAACCAGGAAAAAGTCTGAATTTTAGAAATCTTAATAACAAAATATTTTATCTAAAAAAAGACGCTGTAGAAATAAAAA
>CAYJQQ010000122.1:0-3801 GCA_964372285.1 uncultured Gammaproteobacteria bacterium
TTTATTTCGTAAATCTTCAACTACCCAATTTCTGGTTACTCCTATTACATTTCCTTTATCAATTTCGAATAATTTAGTAAAAGTTGTCACACCATCGGCTTCTAAGACTAATGACCCTACTTGCCTACCCGAATAAAATACAGCTATGGGTAAATAGTCATTCTCAACATAGATTCTTTGCTTATATTTAGTTAGTCTTTTCGAAATATCGGCTTCTGCCGTAACGTACTTTGATTCGGGAAAAATCTCTTTTTTAAAATTTTTTATTTGTATAAATCCAAAGTAACTAAAAAACAACAAATATATACCCGGTAATAAAATCTGGAAACTTTTAATTTTGCTTATTGATCTAAAATAACTTAAAACTATAGCGAGTGCGTCATAAAAGCTCCCTGCTATCAACAACGATAGAGGTACATATGCCGGTATTAAGTGCCATAACTCTGTCTTTTCAGAGGTAAAAAACGGATAAAGAACAATCAGGTTCCAAAATAAAACGAAAAAATAAGAAAAAATTGCCGGTAGGGATTTTTTATCTTTATGCCGAATGAACTGAACAATATTAAAAAAATTTATCAAGAAAACGCCAAAAATAGCAGCTTGCCACAACCTGTACCACTTTCTTACACCCATGTGCAAATAAAATAGAGGCTGGGACAGTAAAAGCCGAAAATATGACGAGAGCTCTTTATTTCTCATCCCTTTGTGAACAAAGTGATAGTTATAAAAATCCGGATATTTATTAAGGTGGAAAGAATACCAAGGATTAACTATCCCAAAAAATATTATCACTGTAACAATAATCAAGATTAAATTTTCTTTATTATTGAGTACTTTCAGCATTTGTTTCCAATTCATCAATAAGATTAATGGAAACGCAGATGCACCAACCAACGTCTTGGTTAAAACTAGCCCCCAAACACTAAGACAAACTAAATTAAACCACCTTATTTTTTTTGATTTTTTTTTTGCTAAAAAAATTTTCCGCAAATAAAAAAATACAAAAACCGACTCCAAATTACCCGATCTCACTCTTAATACATACCAGACGCTTGTGCCTAAGATTAATGAAGAGACAAAACCTACAATCTTATTATTAAAAAGGTACACTCCAATTCTATAGATTAAGATTATCGATAATAGCCCTAATAAAACCGACGGTAAACGAGTCGAAAATTCGTTGACGCCAAAAAATTTATATGAAATTGCCATCAACCAAAACCCCATGGGTGGATGATCATAATATGGTTTGCCATTCCAGGTAAGATTCATGTAATCGCCATTTTTTATAATATTGCGTGCTATCGACCCATACCAAGCCTCATCCCAACTTGCCAGTGTGTTATAATCTAAGCGATAAAAAAAGATAAATCCGAATAAAACAATAAGAATATAAACTAGAAAATTCTTTCTAAGATTGTATAGAATTGTCATTCTAAACTTGTTTCAGAATCTGAAACAGATCCCGAATCAAGTTCGGGATAACAAAAAATAAATTAGATTTAGTAATTAGTTTATTATGTTCAAGTATTTCAAGATATTAACTTTCTTATTTGTTTTACTGATTTTTTGTTATTTTAGATTAAAACCGCTCTATTTTCAAACAGTCGGCTACACCTACGACCAAGGAAGAGATTTTCTTAAAACCGCCGAGATAATTCTGGATAAAAATATTACGTTTATCGGCCCGACTACAGGAATACAAGGTCTTTTTCACGGTGCTTGGTATTATTATCTCCTCATCATTCCGTTTCTAATTTTTAGGGGTGTCCCTATCAGTTTTTATTATTTTAATTTTATAATTCAGTTTGCCTCTTTTTTGTTATTTATATACTTCCTAAATAAATATTTTGGATCTGTAGTTGCCTTAATTATTTCTCTAATCGTCGCCACATCGCCATATTTTATTTTTACATCGGTCTTTGTGGGAAACAACCTTTTAGTTCTTCCCATGTTTCTTGCCTTTCTCCTTACTAATTTTAATTTGCTAGAGCAAAAAAATAAAAATACCAGTCTTTACATGTTTATGAATGGGCTATTTCTAGGATTTGTTACCGAATTTGAGTTGGCATTTGGCCTATTCCTTATACCGGCATACGCAGTCTCTGTATTTATTTATAAAAAGCTTAGATCTGTCTTTTTTTCTTTAAAGTATTTACGCTTTTTTCTTTCAGGTCTAATCATACCTTTTATTCCGAGGCTTTTGTTCGAGATCAAAAACAACTTTACCCAAACAAAAATATTACTTTCTCATCTTTTAATTAGGACTCAAGACAGTCCTCATTTATTTTCGGAAGCGATACAGGATAGGCTTAATCTCTTTTTCTCATACTACAGAATGCTCTTTTTTGCCGACCATATCTTTTTGATTTTTACAATATTGGTAGTAATTTTTTTTATTTATATTTTTGAAAAGGCGAAGCTTAAATCTGAATCAACTTTTCACTTCTTTTTATCATTAACTGCTTTACTTTTTCTTTATTCTGCATTAAACAAGGATACCTTTTTTTGGGTAAATTACTATGAAGGTATTCAGTATTTACTTCTTTTTATCCTGGCATTTATCTTAACAGTAAACAAATCACTTACTCTTTCCAGCTTAAAAATCTGCTTACTAGCAATTCTTTTCATCTATAGCGTCATTTCCTTAAAGGCCGACGTTAAAAAAAAACCGGCTACCAATGGTACTCTTAAACAACATGTCCAAATAGTAGACTATATCCAATCTAATACAGCACGTGGAAAATATTGTGTCAAAATCTACACTCCTCCGGTTATTCCTTTTACTTACAACTATTTATTTCTTTATAGAAAAATTTCAAAAAATATCCCAACTCCCATGTCAGTTTGGGCTGATAGAAAATGTTGGTTTATCATTGAACCAGATGAAAATAACGAAAGACGAGCCGAGTGGCTAGATAAAAACATACCGCGCAAAGCAAAACTTACTAATAAAAAGTCATTTAATGAAGTCGAAGTTGTCTTACACCAACTCTTTTGAAAAAATATTTGCCTCCAATTCTAATTTTCTTAGTAATTTTTTCAATCTATTCTCATAAGTTATTCTCTTCCTTTAATTTTCACCCCGATTTTGCACGAGATATTTATGATATGCTTAAAATCATCCAAGGTAAGTTCAGTCTTATTGGTCCTAAATCCAGTTTTGGCGGTATTTACTCTGGCCCTTATTATTATTATCTGTTTGTACCGATTTTTTATTTAACAAAATTAAATATTTACTCTCTTTTACTATTTAATCTCGCACTTTTTCTTTTTGCATTGGTATTTTTTTATATCCAAATTGCAAAAAGATATGGGCCGCAGTCTGGAATTTTAAGTACTTTAGTGATTGCCTTTTTACCTATTTATATAACTTATTCCAGAAGCCCTTGGAATGGGTCAACCTATTTACCGTTTCTTTTGGTCTTTCTTACTTTGCTCTATTTCCACGAGTTTAAAAAAAATAACATCGGTTTATTTTTCTTAGGCTTTTTTGGTGGACTAATTTCAACAATTCATTTAGCAAACTTGCCATTACTTATCTTTGCAACTGTTTACCTGCTTTATTTTATAAAAAGAAAAATCGATATCGTATACTTTCTTGCCGGCATAATATTGGCTTTCTCGCCGCTAATTTTATTTGAATTCAAACACGACTTCATTATGTTAAAAAATACTTTTATAACAGGCTCATTTAAAAACTTTATAGAAAGCAAAAATATCCCTAATGCAGTATCCGGGCAAAAAAACTTTTTTAACAATTTAGAACGGAAGAGCGTCGGGAAGGGACAGATTGTGTAA
>CAYJQQ010000123.1:0-3793 GCA_964372285.1 uncultured Gammaproteobacteria bacterium
GTTGGTATGACGAAAGGGCTCCTATGCTATTTTCTTTATATTCTCCAATAACTTTTAGCAACTCTGTCTATTCGATGTAGGGAATTTCCAAAAAAACCATAGAAGAGCACTTGAAACTTTATCAGGGCTACGTGACAAAATACAACGAAATTATGGAAAAGTTGTCGATGTTGACAGATGATGATTATGCTAAGGCAAATCAGACTTATTCCTTGGTGAGGGAATTAAAAGTAGAGCTTAGTTTTGCTTGGGGAGGAATTGTCAACCACGAAATTTATTTCGGACATCTTGGAGGAAAAGGCGGAGAACCAAGCAGGGATTTGGCAAAACAAATCAAAAAAGATTTCGGGTCTTTTGAGACATATAAAAAAGATGTAAAGGCAACCGGAATTGCTGCAAGGGGATGGGTTTGGACCGCTTGGAATTTTAGGGAAGGAAGACTATTCAATTATCTTGGCGATGCACAAAATACCTTTCCTGTCTGGGAAGCGAGTCCTGTCCTGGCTCTTGATACCTACGAGCACGCGTACTTTATCGATTACGGAGTAAATAGAGCCAGCTATATTGATTCATTTTTCGAAAATCTTGATTGGGATAAAGTAACGAAGAACTTTGAAGACGTTTTATCGAAGTGCGGTTGCGATTGTGACGGGTGTGATAATCACAAGTAGAACAGGCATCTTCACTTTATATTTACTACGATTTTTGGTATAAAGTTTACTTATGATTTCGTTATCTTCTGTTTCAAAGAAATTTAAAAATAAAGTTGCGGTTGATAGTGTGACATTCAAAGCAAAAGAGGGAGAGATTATTGGATTTTTAGGACCAAACGGCGCCGGAAAAACTACAACAATGCGACTCATCCTCGGCTACTTGACACCAACAGAAGGAAAAATTTCGATCGACAATCTTGATCCAATGGAGCAGAGAATCAACGCGCTAAAAAAAATCGGCTATCTACCCGAAAACAATCCCTTATATCAGGAGATGAAAGTGTTTGAATATCTTCAATTTATAGCTTCGGTAAAAAATGTGGATGACATTCTTGAGACGGTTTCGCATGTAGGGTTGGGTGAGGTTTTACACTCAAAGATTGAAGAGTTATCAAGAGGGTTCAAGCAGAGAGTTGGTCTTGCGGCGGCTCTGCTTGGCGATCCTTCGATTTTAGTTCTTGATGAGCCAACTTCAGGGCTCGACCCGCTTGAGCAAGAAAAAATAAGAAACCTAATCAAAAAAATTTCAAAAAATAAAACGATAATTTTTTCGACCCACATATTATCGGAGGTTGAAGACGTTGCTAGTCGGCTAATAATTATTGATAAAGGAAAGATTGTATTTGACGGCAAAAAACCGAAAGGAAAGGGAGGGGTGGAGAAGTTATTTAAGAAGCTTGTTAAATAAAACATGTTAACGCGTTAACGGGTTTGCGGGTTATTAACAATATGAAATATTTATATAAAAAAGAACTCAACTATTATTTAAACAACCCAATTGGTTATATTGTAATAGTCTTATTCGCTGTCTTTGCAAACTTTCTTTTTGTTAAAGACATCTTTGTGGTTGGATCGGCGTCTATGAGACCTTTTTTTAGCATATTGCCCTGGCTATTTTTAATCTTTGTGCCGTCTTTAACCATGAGGATTCTTTCCGAGGAAAAGCGCATTAACACGATCGAAGTTCTTTTAACGTTGCCGATATCAGAAACACAGATTGTTTTGGCAAAGTTTTTGGCCGTATTGACCATAGTTGGTGGCGGACTTATTCTGACTCTTTGAATACCTATCTCTTTATCTCTTTTGACAAAAATGTATCTGCCAGAAATTATCGCCGGATATATAGGGAGTATTTTTCTGGCGGCATTATATATCAGTCTATCGATGTTTTTTTCCTCGCAGACTAGAAATCAGGTGGTAGCATTTCTTGCATCGGCTATCGCGATTTTTTTCCTACTGGTTTTAGGGACAGAATTTACTGCAAACGTTTTGCCCAGAAGCGTCCACGATTTTTTGCTTTATTTTAGCCCTGTAAATCATCTGCAGAACTTTGTTAAAGGAGTAATTGATTTTCGATCGTTATTTTATTTTGTCAGTTTTGTCGTTATTTTTTTGTTTTTGACAGTCGTAGATTTAGAGAAAAGAAGCTAATATGTTTAAGAACCTCAAGCAATTCAGTCTGATAAAAATTTTCAAACTCCAAGGGAAAGAGAGACAGATAATTTATCTTGTGGTGATTGCTCTATTTATGGTTGTAAATCTTTTGGTTTCTGGTTTATCTTTCCGCTATGATGCATCATTTGGTCGTGCTTACACCTTGTCTGATTCAACAAAAAAAATTCTGCGCAATCTAGACGATATAGTCAACATTAAATTTTTCGCCTCCTCTGACTTGCCAACTAGACTCATTCCTCTTAAGACTGACGTCATAGATCAACTTTCCGAATTCAACAAGGAAGGAAAGGGTAAGATTCGCCTCAAAATCCTTGATCCAAAAAAAGATCAAAACGCAGCCGCAGATGCCCGTGAGTCTGGCGTACCGGAACTTCAGTTTTCTCAGCTCGAGAGGGATAAATATGCTGTAACTTCAGCCTATTTTGGTATAGTTCTATCTTACGCAGATAAGAAAGAAATATTACCTCAAGTGACAGAGTTAGAAAATTTAGAATACAATCTAACAGCTTCTATTTATAAATTAGTAAGAAAAGAATTAATAAAAATAGGAATAGTAGGTTATACTGACTCTTTTGATCCAAACGAAGACAAAATAGCAAGTCTAAGGAAGATCCTTAGTCAGCAATTCAACTTAGAAAATCTAGACATTTCTTCCCAATCGGCAACAAAAACAATTGATTCTTCCATTAAAACTGCATTAATCTTTGACACAAATTCTAAAGAATATGATGAGCAAGAAATAAAGCTTTTGAAAGAATATTTAAACAAAAATGGTAGGGCTATATTTTTTGTTGATGGTGTCTGGGTTTCAGACAATCTTACTACAACTGTTGCAAATCACAATCTTTTTTCTCTTCTTCAAGATTATGGTATTAAAATTGAAAAAAATCTTATTTTGTCCGCCTCTGCAGAGTTAGTTAATTTTGGCAACAATCAACTTTCGCTTTTAGTCCCCTATCCTTTTTGGTTTAAGACAAATAATTTTAACCCAAAAATTTCATATTTTTCTAACGTCAACCAGTTGACGTACCCTTGGGGTTCATCTCTTACGTTAGAGAAAAAAACTAAAACAGAAACAAAAGAGTTAGTCAAAACAGGTCAAAGATCGTGGCAACAAAAAGATAATTTTGTCTTAAATCCTCAAGCAATTCAACCGCCTGAACAAAAAGAGCTGAAGGAATTTTTAGTTGTTGCCGGATCTTCGAAGAAAGACGGCAGTCAGATAGTAGTTATTCCTTCGTCGCGTTTCGTCCTGGACAGATTTCTAGGACAAGGTTCAGGCAATCTTGAATTTGTATTAAATATAGTAAATAATCTTGCATCAGGTGGAGCGTTGACTGGTATTCGATCGCGGGCAGTTTCTTTTTATCCGCTGCCTGATCTGTCTGAAGGTCAAAAAGATATGTTTAAGTATCTTAACATTCTTCTTCTGCCAGTTTTATTTAGTTTTTGGGGAGCGATTCGATTGGTTAAAAGAAGATAAATAAAACTTAATTCCTTTTTTTACTCCCTCAAAAGCGATTTTACCAAAGGGGATTTTGTTTTTAGGAAAAAATCTTACTTCTGATATGTCATCATGCACCAGCATTTTTTTTCTATCAACTTTTCCTGTAAAGAGAAAGCAA
>CAYJQQ010000124.1:0-3786 GCA_964372285.1 uncultured Gammaproteobacteria bacterium
CCACCTACTTTGGACTACTTCATTTTTTATCTTGACAATATCTGCCTCTGTCCCACCGTTAATCAATCCATTATTCAAAAGAACCGTCTTGGGATTTTTACTGCCGAAACTTTCCGGAATTATCCTTACGCTTTCCTCACTTATGTTAATTTTATATGTATATCTTGACTACCAACTTCGAAAAAAACTGGACCACAAAATAAGATTACGATCACTTCCCTTTCTATTTATTCAATGGTACTTACTTCCGATTGTTTCGTTTATCTTCTCCTCTCTACCTGCATTGGATGCACATACTAGATTATTATTTGGAAAAAAGATTAAATATAAAGTGACAGAAAAAGTCTGAAAGACTTTTTCTGTCATCCTGAGCGAGTCCTGATTTAATCGGGACGAGTCGAAGGATCCCATTACAATCGGCAACCAACTATGATGAATTTCCTTTTCACCCAAACTCCACTCGCATTTCTTATCCAAAGTTTTTGGCGCGACGAAGCTTTTTCTTATTTTTTGGCCAAAAAGAATATTTTTGAAATAATCAGTTTATCGCTAAAAGACTTCACTCCTCCTCTGTACTATCTTTTTTTACACTTTTGGCTGAAAATTTTTGGCGCCTCGGAAATAAGTCTGCGAAGCCTCTCTTTCATATTTTTTTGGGCAACCCTATATATCTGCTTTATTTTTTTGGAAGATATTTTCAGATTAAGTATAAGAAAGAGCCTGCTTTATCTGGTCTTATTCTTGGTCAACCCTTTTTTAAGCTACTATGCTTTTGAAGCTCGGGCATATTCGCTCTTTGCTTTTTTGGCGACTCTGTCTTATCTCTCCTTCTACGAAAAGAGGTATAAACTTTACTTAATCTCTACCGTATTAGGTTTATACACGCACTACTTTATGCTTTTCGTCGTCATGAGTCAATTTGCCTTCAACTATCTTGTGCATAAAAAGGGCAGGAATTATGAAATTATTAAAATGAATCTTTTTAAACCTTTATATATGTTTCTTCCCTGGTTACTTTTTGTTCTTTACAAAAAGAATTTTTTTACCGGTTCGTTTTGGATCGGAAGAATAAATCTAAATACTTTACTCAATCTGCCGGGTATTATCTACACTGGCTATGAAAATGGATTTTCTTTTTACTCTAATCGAATAACTTGGCTATCGCTGGCAATTTTAATCTTAATCTTTGCGGCGCTTAAGATGAAAAATAAAAAATACAGCAAAGGTAACCAACTTTTACTCTATCTAAGTCTGTGGGGTATCGGAATACCTTTTATGATTGTTTTGATCTCGTTGCTCAAGCCAATATTTCTGCCGCGTTACTTTATTTTCTCATCGGTAGGCTTTCTTTTGCTAATGGTATATTTATTGGAGCAAGTCAAGCTTGGCATTCGCAATGTGATTATAATATTCCTTTTGATTGCGGCGATAGATTTTCAAATTCTTCAGGTCCGGCATCGCAAAAAAAATAGTTTTCAAAAGATCGCAAGAGAAATAAAAGTATTGGCGAAAAAAGACGATCTAATATATGTGACAAGCGAGCTGGATTTTTTTACTGCAAAATATTACTTTAATCGTCAAGATAGAATTTACATTTATAATAAATCCTATGAAGAGATACCTGATTTTGTCGGAAAAGTATTGATATCAAGAAAAGATATAGCAGTTTCTCTCCCTTCCTACCCTAAAAAGGCTTTTGTCTTGAAATCAGACGGAACCTACAACATCCGAGCTCTCTATTAAAACTTAACGCTTTGCCTCAACTCATCATAAATTGCTCTAATTAAGTATAAAGAACCAGTTACAACAATTATTTGTGATTCAACACTCCTTTTTAATGCGTAATTCAACGCTTGCTTTGGATCTGTCACAATTTTATAATTGAAAAAATTTAGTTTTTTAAGAACTGCTGTAATTTTTTCTGGTCGTTCCGAAATATGCATCATGTCAAAAGTGTCAAGGTGGAAACTTGTCGCTATAATTCTTTGAGCTAATCTAGTTAAATGTTTGAGCATTCTCTTGTAATCTTTAGTTTTTAAACAAGCAAACAAAAAAGCAAATTTTTTCTTTGGATATAAACTTTTAAGACTTCTTATTAAAGAAGAAATTTTTTGGGGATTGTGCGCTCCATCCAATACTATAGTTCTGGTTTTAGTTCTTATGATCTGCATTCTGGCTGGAAAATATGCTTTTCCAAGTATTTTTCTTATTTTGTAAAAATTTAGTTTGAAACCATATTTTTCGCTCAAAATAATGATCACCGCTAAAGCTAAACTGCAATTTTCTACCTGATATAAACCAAGTAATCCAAGCTCTATATTTTTTTGTCTTTCCTTGAGAAAATAAAAATCAAAACTGGTTTTTTTTAAATCTGCACTTATATTTTTATAATTTTGCTTTTCCTTTACATAAAATAATTCCGCTCTTTGTTTTTTAATTGTTTGCTCAATCACTCTCCTTACTTGACGATTTTGCCAGATTGAAATAACTGTATTTTTTTTCATAATAATTCCGGCTTTTTGTGCTGTGATTTTTCCCAAAGTTTTTCCCAGCACTTGGGTATGATCAAAACCAATTTTTGTAATTACAGCTAACTTATTATCGCTCGTGACAACATTTGTACCATCGTACAAACCACCCAGTCCAACCTCAACAACAGAAAAGTCAACTTTTTCTCTCCAAAAAATTAAAAAAGCCAATGCGACCAGTATCTCAAAATATGAAGGTGGTCCTAATTTCGATTTTTTCATCTCTTCAATCGAGGGAATAATGAGATTAAGATATCGACAAAATTGAGATTGATTAAGTAGTTTATTGTTTATTTGAAATCGTTCTCTGATATCAATAAGATGAGGAGAGAGATGAAGACCGACTTTGAAACCAAGACTTCTAAGAATAATGCTTGTAAGATATGAGGTCGATCCCTTTCCTGAAGTTCCAGCCACATGGACAACTTTTAATTTGTTTTGAGGATTACCGAGCAACGACAATAAGTACTTTGCACGCCGTAATCCTAATTCTCCTGGAAATCTTTTCTTCGGATCTTTAACGATAAAGCTATAAAGATATTGCTCTGACTCTTGAAATGTTCTAATTTTCATAGTCGATCCTGATATTATACAACGACATGATACGATGATATATTTTGATTCAAAAATTCGCATCAAATAAAAAAAGGAGTTGACAAATCTCCGTGATCACTGAAAAATTTCAATTAATACGACTTACGCAAAATCTTACTGTTCGAGCTTGTCGAGAACTTCTCGACTCTCCCGATTAAATCGGGATCGCTCGAAGAATAACTGCGTAAGTCGTATTAAACCCAAATGTTGTCAAAACTATATGACGACCGTTATATAGATTTAGCAATAAATTCTTTTGGCGAATTTTGATATAGAAATATCCGTTGATTTTTTACAAATCCGCTGGTAATCTATCTCAAACATGTCTTATCTTAAAAAAACCGACCCAGAAATTGCTAGATTAATTAAGCTCGAAGAAAAACGCCAAGAAGAAACTCTTATGATGATTCCCTCTGAAAACATAGCTTCAAAAGCCGTCGAAGAAGCAGTTGGCTCCAGTTTAGGAAACAAATATGCAGAAGGATATCCTCGGAGAAGATATTATCAAGGCCAGACGGTTGTTGACCAAGTAGAGGATTTAGTCAGAGAAAGAGCAAAAAAATTGTTTAAAGTACCTGCTGTAAATGTTCAACCATTGTCTGGGTCACCAGCAAATTTTGCTGTGTACACTGCGCTTTTAAATGCTGGCGATACTTTGATGGGC
>CAYJQQ010000125.1:0-3725 GCA_964372285.1 uncultured Gammaproteobacteria bacterium
TTTTGAGTACTCTCCTTCAATCTTAATTTGCATCTTTGGTTTCATCAGTATAACTAGGGCTGGGCGAGGACCAGCGAGTCTTTCGCTGGAAAAGACGAAGCGGTCTCTGAAACAGCTATTTCGTAATTCACGATTTCAGAGACTCCGCAGGGTGTCCAGCCCCAGTTATACTGTTTAAATTAAAAGGGTAAATCAATTTTGAGTACTCTCCTTCAATCTTAATTTGCATCTTTGGTTTCATCAGTATAACTAGGGCTGGGAAAGACGAAGCGGTCTCTGAAATAGCTGTTTCGTAATTCACGGTCTAATTAACCCGTCTCGTAATTCAAAGCTAGCTACCTCCCAGACATTCCCAAACTATATCGTCATTCTCTATTTTTCTTCTGTTTTTGTCCACGGTTCTCAATTTCTGGCTTTCCGCCCACAGATTTTCTTTTTTCGATTCTTGAAATTCAATTAAATTGTCGCTTATATCTCCCAAAAACTCTGAAGGCTGACATATTTCAGTGAAACCAAATTTTGACCTCTGTTGGCAATACGACAGCCATATTTTTTCTTTCGCGCGAGTTAGGGCAACATAAAAAAGTCTTCTTTCTTCTTCTTTGTCTCTGTTTTCATTAGGCCCCAGTTCCCTGTGAGGGAAAAGATCCTGCTCCATGCCTACAACAAAGACGTGTTTAAATTCCAATCCTTTAGAGGCATGGACGGTCATTAGTCTCACCCCATTTTTTTGACTGCTTAGGCTGTCTTGATCGGAGGCAAGAGATGTGTCTGTTAAAAATTTTTCTATCGCTTCGTTGGGAGCGTATATATCATATCGCGCCGATAGATTGGCAAGCTCGCGGAGATTTTCAATTCTTTCAATATTGTCTTCATTTTTGTCTCTAATGTCATTTTCTATGCCGGTTATTTTAATTATAAATTTTATTGATTCGGCCAACCCTTTTTCTAAAAGATGTTTTTTGATTCGGCCCAAAACAATCCTAAAATCTGTTAATTTCTCTTTAGTTTTTTCCGGCAGAAGATTTTCTTGTCCGCTTAATATCTTTAATAAACTAACTTCGCCTATTCCTCTGGCCGGAACATTGATGATTCGTTCCAGGCTTATAAAATCGTTGGGGTTCAAGGCCAATTTAATAAAGGCGATTGCGTCTTTGATTTCCTTTCTTTCGTAAAATTTCGTTCCCAAAAGATGATATGGAAGGTCAAAATTTATGCAGGCTTCTTCAATTGAACGAGATTGGAAATTAGTTCTGTACAAAACGGCTGTCTCATTCAATTTTTCCCCGCTTGCCGCTAATTCTTTTATTTTTTTAACGACAAACACAGCTTCTTCAGTCTGGTTGGCGGCGGAGAAAAGAGAAATTTTTTCTCCGGATTTATTTTTGGTGAACAAATTTTTGTCTTTCCTTAAAATATTTTTGGATATTACTTGATTGGCAGCCTTAAGAATATTTTGAGTTGATCGGTAATTTTCTTCCATCAGGACAGTAGTCGTTCCGGAGAAATTTTTTTCAAAATTTAAAATATTTCTAAAATCAGCGTTTCTCCAACCGTAAATTGATTGGTCTAAATCTCCCACCACGCAGATGTTTTGATATTTTTCGGCTAATAGTTTTGAGAGTTCGTATTGAGCGGTGTTCGTATCTTGATATTCGTCAATATGAATGAACCGCCAAAGTTCCTGGTAGTAATTTAATACTTCCGGATGTTTTTTAAACAGAAAAACAGTTTTTAGAATCAAATCGTCAAAGTCAAAGGCGCTTTGCTCGGCAATTTTTTTTTCGTAGCGTTTCCATGTGTCCAGAACGGTGTTTTTAAAATAGTCTCTGTCGTCGCTTTCCACTTCATAATCACTCGGCTGTTTAAGATTATTTTTTTGTTTTGAAATTACTGATTGAATTACCCTTGGATTGAAGTTTTTCGGGTCAAGGTTGATTTCTCTCATTGATTTTTTAATTAACGAAAGAGATTCTTCCTTATCAATTATTGAAAAATATCTGGAAATATCGGCCAGGTCGGCGTGATTTCTTAAAATGGCGACTCCAAGCGCGTGAAAGGTGCTAACCCACGGAAGAGATATTGATTCCGGAACACATTTTTTAACCAAAACGGAAACGCGTTCGGACATTTCTTTTGCCGCTTTGTTGGTGAAGGTTACGGCCAAAATATTTTTTGGAGCAACACCATTTTTGATCAGATTCACTATTCTATGAGCGATGGTTTTTGTTTTACCGGCTCCCGCTCCGGCCACTACCAAAAGAGGCCCGCGCATATGCGTCGCCGCTTCTTTTTGTTTTTCGTTCAAACCACCAAGATGAATCATCAAAGAAATATATCACAAGAGATTCCAACAACAAAAATATTGCCTATTTTGGGGTGGCGGGAGGTCTTGTTAGAAACTTTAAATCGTGAATTACGAAATGGCTGTTTTAGACCATGAATTATGAAATGGCTGTTTCAGAGACCGCTTCGTCTTTCCCAGCCCCAGTTATACTGATGAAACTAAAGATGCAAATTGAGATTGAAGGAGAGTGCTCAAAATTGATTTACCCTTTTAATTTAAATAGTATAACTAGAGCTGGGTAAAACCGCCTGCGGAGTCTCTGAAACAGCCATTTCGTAATTCTCGGTCCGACAAAAATAACTTGGGTTAATACCCTTTTGAGCAGTCTGAAATAACCATTCTGTGTTAGCCTGTATGACATAACAGCTAAAATCTACAATCATGTCTAAAAAAAGTGTCTATTTTGCAAAAGTACGAAGGTAAAAAAGAATGGAAAGAGAAGAAACATACAACATTATCGATGCCAAAAATGCGGTAAACAGTTTCAAAACAAAAGAAGGCCGGAAAAGATTTACAAAAAGATATGGAGGGAACATGTTTGGCAAAGGCAAACCGTCAAAGATCTCTGCGAACGTTACAACAGAGGCAAGAACTGGGTCCGTAACGTTCTGGACCAGACAATAAAACCCACAAACAATACTACAAATTACAAAGATGTCGTCTGTATCTTTGACGCAACGCACATTGGAGAAGATCTACTCCTCATGGCTAGGTGTCCTGAACTGAAAACTAACCTCGGTTGGTTATGGATACAATTTGAGACAGTGGAGAACTACGCTTCTCTGCGTCGGGAAATCGAGTCAAGAGGGTTCCATCTGAAAGCAGTCGTATTAGACGGCAGACAAGGCGTTCCAAGCGTTTTTAGGGGTATCCCGGTACAGATATGCCAGTTCCATCAGATGCAGATTGTGAGAAGAAAGCTGACGCTTCGGCCAAAGACTCAAGCCGGGGTAGAATTACTTCACATGGGTTTAAATATTACTAAATACACAGAAGAATCTTTTAAAATTGAATTAGATGATTGGGACAAAAGACATAAAAATTTTCTTGAAGAGAAAACCTACTGTCACTGGTGCAAAAAATCTCACTTTACACACCGAAGATTAAGATCGGCCAGGTTTAGTTTGAGAAAGAATCTACCACTGCTTTTTACCTATGAAAAATATCCAGAGCTTAACATTCCAAATACCACAAACTCTCTCGACGGTTATTGGAGCAGACTTAAAAATTTACTCAGCGCCCACCGAGGAAAAAACAAAGAAAGAATTAGAAAGATAACAGAAGAAATATTAAGAAAACAGACTGCTTAAAAAGGCATTAGACCGTCTTTTCCAGCGAAAGACTCGCTGGTCCTCGCCCAGCCCTAGTTATACTGATG
>CAYJQQ010000126.1:0-3700 GCA_964372285.1 uncultured Gammaproteobacteria bacterium
CAAATTATAACCAGTCATTTAATATCCCACTTTGTTACCCATCCTTTTTCATCGGTTAAGATTATCTGATAATAGATCGTGTCTTTGATGTTTACGTCGGCGGTTGTCAGTTGATGGAAAGTTGACGGCTCACCGCTAATATTTTTTTCAATAGTTTGATTAGTTGTAGCGTCTGTGAAAGTGATACGCGATCGCAGCGGAACTAAAGTTTTAAACGAAATAAAAAGGTAGCGATCAGAGGTTGTTAGATATATATTTTTTATCATGTCTTGAGCTTGGATGAAGTTGAGATTCTGCTTTTGCCAGTATGAATATGCCAATAGGCTTACAATCGAGACAAACAAGAAAGCGCTCAACACGGCTATGGATTTTATCGAAGGAAGCGGTATACCCCAGAGTTTGAAATAGTCGATCTTGGCCGCCTGGGCTTTTTTAAAGATCACAAGATCATTTGGAAAAGCGAATATGCCTTGACAGGTATTACAGTGGAGTAGAGTTACATCGGGTGGAATGCTTTCACTGGATTGAAAGGCAACAAGGATGGTTTGATCTTTTGGACAAAGTTTATCTTGAGTTGAGATTTGGCTGACTTTTTTATCAGAAGCCAGATTTTGGGCTGTGGCAAAGGATATACGATTGATTCCATTTTCTGCAAAAAAGGTTCCCCCGCAGTTAGGACAGTGGAGGAGAGATATATTGTCTTCTACAAATTCATCCATTTTTTCCTTACAATTAGGACAGATCATAGACAATATAAAATATAAAATATAAAATATAAAAAAGCAAAAATATGCTACTTATTCTATTATTTTTTCTCCAAATTGTTTTACTTTATTTTCTTTCACGCTGGACAATAAGTAAGCTTTTTCATTTTCTGCGTGTGTTTTTAAAAAATGACCATCTCACATTCAGCCTTGTTTCTCTTATATTTTTTCCCGGGACGATCATTCATGAATTAGCCCACTTTTTTGCAGCTATGATTCTTTTCTTGAGGGTTCGCTCGATCAATATCTTTCCAAAGTGGCAAGGAAATGAAATTAAATTGGGCAGTGTTTTATATGAAAAAAAAGATTTTGTCAGAGGTGTTCTGGTTGGAATAGCACCGATTTTTGCTGGCATTATATTTTTTTGGGCTGTGGCGGCATTTAAGCTTTTTCCAGCCGAGAATATTATTTTAAATATAGTTTTTTTATATCTGATCTTTACGGTTTCGACGATGATGTTTTCCTCTAAGCGGGATTTGGTTGATCTTATATATATTTTCCCTTTTTTGGTTTTTTTATATGGATTTTTCTATATCTTTGATCTGAAACTCGATTTTTTACTTAAGAATAAGGTTTTTGAGAAAGATCTTTTTATTTTTATAAAACAAGTAAATGTCTATCTGTTTATTTCAATCATAATAAATGTTTTTTTGCTAGTCATGTTATTTATCGTCAGAGGACTTATAAAACCAAATTCCAGGCGCTAAAACTAATCTGGCCTAATCTAATTTTATTACCATCTTGAAACGATCGTGACAAGACGGTAGGAGTATAAAGAGTGTTTTATGCTTTAGCTTTGATCAACGCCAAGTAGTCGGAGAACTACGTCTTTCTTGTATCTTCTGTCGCCGCGGGAGTTGATGCGAATAGCCGGCAGTTTTCCTTTTTTACCCCAGCGTTTTATTGTGAGCGGGGAGACTCGTAGAAGGTCTGCTACTTCTCGAATCGTCATAAGATCGGGTAAGTCTGAAAGTGATACTTTAGAATAGGGTTTGAATTTATTTGGCATGGTATGAATTATAAAATGCAAAACAGCCTTTGTCAACAAGAAAAAAAACTTATGATATTTTTAATTCACATTTGCAATTCTATTTCAAACTATATTAATATACATTTATAATGCTAAATAAAATTTTGATTGCTGTTTTTATAGTTCTGGCTCTTTTGACTTTTGCATTTTCTACCACAGCTTCGACTTCCGGCCGTTTTTATTATTGTCCTCTGACGACGCCTTCCGTAACAACTACGGTTTCGCCAACCCCGACGTCTTCAGCCTCGCAAACCTGTGCGGTCGGATCAGCAAATATCAATCTAGGCGAAGGAACTTGCGACGAAAAAACAAATACTGTTACAGTCTGCGAAAGCAATAACCAGATGGTACAAAAGCCAAACTTTTGCGGGGTAGGCCGCGTCTGTCGATCACAGCCAGGGAGCTACCAGATCAAGTGCGATGCGGCTTGTCAGTTAAAGATGGGATCCGGCGATCAGGCTAAGGCCGACCTTGTAGTTTTATCAGAGGATTATGCTACTTATGATGATTTTTTATCCAGCGTCGATAAAGCAGTAAATGCTTTAAATCGGACTAATTTAGGTCCAACAAGATTGGGTAAAATAAATCTTTGGGCTCTGCTGGATCTTAATCAAACTTATTTTCAGGGATTTGATTGTCCGACTCCACAAGGATTGGCCGTAGCCTGTTGGGATAATGCTAAAGCCGCGTCTATCGCCACGTCAAGATGCGGCGCAGAAGCACTTATGATTTTCAACAACGATACTCATCGGGTCGGGTCGGTTGCTGGAATAGCGATCTGGGGCAGTGCTTATATTTTTAGATTCGGCCTTGATTATCCTACAGTACCACATGAATTAGGTCATAGCTTGGCGGGACTGTTTGACGAATATTCTTTCGGAGTAGCTGCGCCGCCTGGGGCGCTCGACGGGATAAACTGTTCCAATGCCGGATCATCTAGCCAGACGTCTCCTTGTCCAAAGTGGGCGGCAAAGTTCCCCAACGTCGGCTGTTACAGAACCTGTGGTTTTACCAACTTTTATCGGCCGGCGCAAAGAAGTATAATGGATAGGGGAGGGGCAAACGCCGTCTATGATTTTAACGAGCCGTCGCTTGTGGATGGTTGGGACGAAGTGTTAAAATCTTTTCCATAGCGAAAGACAAAATAGACTATAGAAGGTAGAAGATAGAAGATAGATGAAGAAAATCGAAGGTAGAAGATAGAAAAAAATTCTCAACCCTCAATCTTCTAACTTCAAAAATCTATCATCTAGCATCTATCATCGATCGTCAAAATTAACTATTATTTATGACAAAAACTAAATTAATTTTAGCAATTACGACTGGTCTTGCGTTGACATTGTTAACTATCGGTTATTTTTTACCCAGATCAAAAAATAGGCCGGTCAGCCACGCGGCTTTAAAATTGGTTTTGGAGCAAACGCCAGATTATAAATTAATTTATAAGGATCTTAGCCTCGAGAATTCCTATTCATCAGATTATAAATTAGAAATACCATACGGCTACTATAATTTTAAAATTTTAGGTGGTAGAGGAGAGGTTCTTTTCTTCGGCAAAGTCGCTAAAAACCGAGTCCACTTCCCGCCTTACGAGATAAATTCTCAAAATGAAGAGTTGTCTACGGAATTGACAGTCGCTCCCTTAAGCGACATTACACTTTTCCTTCCTTACTTTACCCAAGCCAAGAAAGTTGTCTTTTTTGACGAAAACAATGTTGAAAAATATCAGGTAGAGCTGAATGAGGTAACTTTACCAAAAGATTATACAAAAAAGCTCTGCGGCAACGGCATCTGTGATTTTAATGAAAATATAATTTTTTGCTACAAGGACTGTCAGCCTCGATAATAGAATTGTTCTGTAAGTGTTCACTTCTATCCAGTGTCATTTCGAACCCCGATTTAATCG
>CAYJQQ010000127.1:0-3670 GCA_964372285.1 uncultured Gammaproteobacteria bacterium
TGGTTTCGATTCTGATTTTAACCGGTGCTTCTGCCTCTTTGGGAATTTTCAGGGCTGCACCAAAGGTGAAGACCGATGGTGTTGGGGTCGGACCCGCGGGTTGGGGGCCAGGACCACCGCGCATCTGATCGTACATTGAAAGCAGAATGTTTTTCGTGGCTATGATTCCTTCACAGCAGTAATCTCGGAAGATTCGAAGCAGCCACCAAGGAAAAAATATGACTCCCCAGAGCATGACAAGCGAGATGATGTATTCAGCAAAGGTGTCGACATAGTTTGCATTGCTGCAGGGAGCAAGCCTTTGGGCCGGGCCACCGTAGAGTATATTTATCGCGGTCGGATAGACATAGCCTGCCGGGTCGCATTTTGTCGAATCAAACGTAACGCGGGAGAAATCAAAAAGAAATGGAATGCCCGATCTCCAGACCGTTGTCAGGCCTCCCAGAAAAAGCGAAAACAAAGGGCCATAAAAAAGCCATTGGAAAAAAACCCCGATCCAGATCCAACCTACATTTCTTATAAAAACAAAAGGCAGAAGAAGCGCAAGAAACGGCGAGACAAAAAGTAAAAACCAGAGAAGCACTTTTCGCAGAATAAGCATGATTCCCAAGACATAATAGCTAATATTGGTTAGCCTAAGCATCATCAGTTCTGACTTAACCGCTTCTTGAACCCGAATATTGATGTCTCGACAACCTACGAATCTAATATAGTTTTCCTCTCCGCTTAGAACTCCAAAATTGATATTAAACCAATCTTTTCCTCCCAGAGTTTCGACAAAAAACTTCATCATTACATCTGACAGCTGGATGAGGGCTATGACAAGCACCGAAGAAAATGCCACGTAAAGCAAAAGAAGCAGCAGCCGAATGAACTGTGGCCAAACATTTATTGCGGTCGTAAAGTGCGCTCTTTGGCCGATGATAAAGCCCAACCCAATGACAGCGGCGACGATGAGAAGGGAAAAAAGGGTTACATTCCTTGCCGTGCTCCAGACTTTAGTCAGCGCCGGATGGGTGTCGATAGTCGAAGTTGAAAAAACCCAGAATAAAAACTGCCTCGCTCGCTCGTCGGCTTTTCCTTGAGCCGTAATCTCGGGGTCTTCAACCCAGAGATGATTTTTGGTGGGATCCTGCTGGAAGGTCGCAAGATCGTTCACGCACTTTCCACCCCCGTCAGCTCTGGCGGTATTGGAATAAATATTAGTCTGTAAAACTTCTGGACAGCCGCAGACTATGGGCGGCGTGGGAGTAGCCTGCGCCCAGGCTGTGTTGGTTAATTTAAAAAAGGTAAAAGCTAAAAAAATAATAAAAAACAGTCGCCTCATTCTTTCATAGTAAAGCAAGATTATTACAAATGCAATAATTGGTTAAGCTGGAAAGTGAAACTCCGCCGACTATGGTCGGTGGCTTCTTGATACATAATTGTAATTTCGGAGTTGAAACCTCCTCTACCAGAACTTAGTTCGGTACAGGACTTTTAACCCTGAACCGAGCTTCGCCAAGTACCGTCTGGTACCTAGCTTCGCTCTGGTTCATGGGCCGTACCGTCCCGATTTAACCGGGACTGGTACTTGGGGTAATTGTAAGAGAAAAATTATCTTAAGGAATTCAGCAGCATACAAAAGAATTGTTGTATATTAAAAAACTACAAGTCAATCTATATTTTGAAGAATTTTGAAGAAATAAATGTTTAGACTGTTAGGAGGATATTTTCAACTCCGGAGGTTGGATTTTATCGTTGACCATCTCGGACCTACGTGGGATCAAGATAGTAGGTAGAAAATATTTTATTCATGACCTGTTAGGACAGGTTGAAGTAGGTTTTAATAACTTTTTCATTTTCAATTTTTCTTGACAGGATAAGATAATTATACTGAAGATTACCTGCATGCGCAATTAATCTGATTATCTCTTCAAGCTGCGTTGAGAAACTCTACCTCCTTTTGCTATAATTACAATCTACAATATGAATTCACCAGAAATTTTATTTTATCGAGCTCAAAATAAAGACCATGGCGCAGCCCCAACTCACGGTCGTAATAGACAGCCTTCCCGAAGAATAAATTCATCCTCTGTCCGTGTTGACGGTCGAGTTTCACCAGCAAGCGAAAGTTTGACCAAAAGAGATGGATTGGGGCAGACTGCAGATTTACCATAGTTATTTCAAGAAGTAGAACCGCATACATACAGTAGTTTTATTGGAACAACCTGATTTATCAGAGCTTGGAGATGATGAATTTGCAAGCTGGGTCGTGCAAGACTCAAATGATTTAACTCCTGAAGTAGCTGATGGTGAAACTGTTAAACAAGAGATTGGTGACGTAGATAATATTGAAGGTCTATATTTAAGGGAAATAGTGAGTACTCCTTTACTATCTCGTCAAGAAGAAGTTTCCTTAGCTATACAAATAAAGAGAGCTGTGCAAGCCCGGGAATGGATGGCAAAAGGTCGTGTTAAAGATTCGCAACGGAAAGAAATTGAAAAAATTAATGAAATTGGTTGGCAAGCAAGAGACCGCCTAATCAAAGCAAACATGCGCCTAGTCGTTATTGCTAAAAGGTATTTAGGTAGAGGTTTGCCTTTTTTAGATCTAATTCAAGAGGGAAGTATAGGACTTATCAGAGCCATAAGTAAATTTGATTACAAAAGAGGATATAAGTTTAGTACGTATGCTACCTGGTGGATAAGGCAGGCGATCACCCTGGCTACAACAGATACTGGGAGGACAGTTCGGCTTCCTGCAGATTTATATTCTAAAATCCGAAAATTGTATGCAGAAATAGCTACACTTACCCAGAATTTACGTCGAGAACCAACCGTGGAGGAGTTAGTAGAAGCTTTAAATGTATCTCCCCAAAATGTTGAAAAATTATTAAGCCTTTCTCAAGAACCACTATCACTAGAAACTCCGATAGGAGATGATCAAGAGTCTGAATTTGGAGACTATATCCTTGATAAAGACTCACCTTTAATAGAAGAAGCTACGGCTAATAATATGCTTAAAGAAGAATTAAAAGAATTGCTAGCTGCTTTGAGTCCACGGGAAGTTCTAATCTTAAAACTTCGTTTTGGATTAATAAGCGATGAAAGTCTGACTCTTGACCAAGTCGGTAAAAGACTAGGGTTAACTAGGGAAAGAGTACGTCAAATTGAAGAGTTGGCTCTCGGCCGTTTACGAAATCCTAAAAAATTAGAAATACCAGAAGGACTTATATAGAGTCAGATTTTATCTTAATAGCGAGAGATTTCTGTGATATGAACCTGTCCATGTTCTTCAGAAATAATCCGAATCGGAATTTTTGCTTCCCTTAAAAAATCGAAGACAGCTTTTTCGCACTCGACATCAACTCTTAACGCTGTTTCTCCGAACTGATTTTTTTGAACAAGTTCATCGCCAGTTTCGCCAAGGTGTCATGTAGAGACAAAGCTCTACGCAAACTATCAAGAGCGATTTGTTGAAACCGTTCTTTCCACTCGATTGAATTTCCAGCTCCTTTTGTCATAGTTTCAATCTTTTGATGGTACTGTATACACATTCCTTACTCCAGTTTGCAACTTTTTAGTTGCAATAGTGGTTTGGATCGGTATATAGAGCCGAGAGCCGTAGCCTAGTTACATTTTTGAGGCGAAGGCGTATATAAGTACATTATGTTGGAAATGAATACTT
>CAYJQQ010000128.1:0-3661 GCA_964372285.1 uncultured Gammaproteobacteria bacterium
AATTTAAGCAATAATTTAAGCAATAATTACAATAATTTAATGTAAGTTTATTGTCTATACCATATTGGTATCGACCGATATCAATATGGTAACTATCTAAATTTATTCAAAATCTCTCTCACTTCCCTTTTCTTCTCCTCCGCCACCTCGACCATCACAACACCCAAATCTATCTGGCCATACAAAACAACAGACTGTAAAGGAGCGAAAAGAATCGCCGGTAGAGCAAGAAGATCCTCCTCGCCTTTTACAACAATTAACTGTTTTTTCCGCGTCTTAAAATAATTATCAATTGCTATTTTTATAGCTCGAGAGGCTTTAATATTAATTGTTCCTGGTTGATTTATATATTTTGATGAAGTGAAGGCAATTTTTTTCACTTTCGAGGGGACCCCGAGCGAAGTCGAGGGATGAGACTCTTGTGTGATAAAAAATTGCGTTGCTGAATCAACAACTTCTATTTCTTTTCTTCTTGATCTAAAATCAATAATTTTAACGTCCGGGTCAAATCCGACCTCTAAAAGTGAGTTGGTTATAATGTCCCCCACCGTAATCACCATAGTATATATCAATGAATCGATACATCGATACACTTCCCTCGCAGTTTCCAATAACTGATCTTCTGAACCCTTAATTACTTTTCCCAGCGGCTTTCTCAATTCTGTTCTCAAATACTTCGGTAAAATGAGTGCTTTTTTTGGGAAATTGCTCCGCCAGCTGGCCGATGGAAGTTGGAAATTATGTCCCTCTCTATCAATCTCACCCAAACGAATTCTTTCCGACGTCACAACTTCGCCATCATCTCCTCGAACCAGCGCTGCTACAACAATCTTTAATTTTTTTAGTTTCCTATTCCCTCCCAACTCATAACTTCTAACTCTTAACCTGTTAATCTTTTCTGCATTTCGTCGTGTCAGTTTTGTAACTAAAATTGAGTCCATTGTCTTATCAACAATCGACTGTCCATAAATATCATTTAGTTTAAAAAATCTGGCTCTTTTTAGCCAATTTCGTTCACGCAGATACTGTTCCACCGCCCTCCTGCGGACCTGCCAGGTCTGTATTAGGTTGGCCAGAGGCTTTGATTTATAGAGTTTTTCGCTGGTTATTCCGATTGCTACTTTTTCTGCTAATTTAAAAGCTTTATCTAGAAGTTTCTTGTGTCCAATATGAAGTCGGTCAAATGTGCCGGCGAAGACGAGATGAGAAAATTGTCTCATTGTTTAATTGCTTAATTGCTAACAATATAACCATGTAACAATCCAACAATATGCTCCGGCACTCTATCTTCCCAGCGCTTCCCAGCTCTCATAAGTTCACGAATCTTTATCCCCTCATATAAATATCTTTTATAAAATCCCAATCGCAAAATCGGATACCCAGCGGCTTCAAAGATTCGATTTGTCCATTCATTATTTCCAATTACAACCTCGACCTTTCCCGCTACTTTTAGACTGTTTTTGAGCCAAAGCTCGTCATTATGAAAATCTTTCAAAGGCGCAATTTTGCTTATCCTATCTTTCCAACCTTCTTTTTCAATCACTAACTCTAACATTTTTTCCCTCCTCTCATAGCTTAAAAAATTATCTTTATCGGCTATCCCAACGCTTCCTATTCCGATGATCATTTTATCAATATAAAGAAATGACTTTTTAATGAGATGGAGGTGGCCTTTGTGAAAGGGTTGAAACCTACCAATAAGAAGTCCGACCTTGTATTTTTTACTTTTAATAAGCATATAGCTAGATATTTTATAACAAATTTCTTGTATAATAATAGAGAAGGAACAAAATGAAAAGTCTATTTTCTGAAAAAGTCTCGCTTCCGCTCATCGTCTTAATTTTTTTGGCTATTTTTCCAGTCTTCACTTTTTATCTTGGATTTAAATTCTCGCCGAATGATTCTCTCTCCCCCTCACCAACAGTGACTCCCACCATTGAGCCCTATCCAACAGAACCAATTTATCCAAAAATTCGAGAAAGAGATTGTCGTCCGCGCGGAAGCTGCGCACAAGACGAGCCATGTCCTCGTGGAACATCATGCAGTGGTATACCGGCTTATCGATGTTACCCAGACGGCTGTCCGTCACCCATTTGTCTTTCTTCAGATGTGACGATTGCTACTTTAGATGGTAAAAAAAACGTTCGCTCTATTCACATAGGTTCCCTCGTCTGGTCGTTAAACGCAAAAGGTCAAAAATTGGCTGTCCCTGTAGTTAAAATTGTTAAAACACCAGTTCCCCGCTCACACAAAGTGGTTCATGTTGTACTTCAAGACGGAAGGGAAGTCTCTGCCTCGCCGGGCCACCCGACCAGCGATAGAAGAACAATTGATCTTCTCAAAGTCGGCGACTCTCTCGACGGATCAAAAGTTGTCAAAAAAGAAATTCTTCCTTACAAAGACCAGTTCACCTACGACCTTCTTCCTGAAAGTGAGACAGGTATCTATTTTGCCAACGGAATACCTCTCAAAAGTACTCTGAAATGAAGAGAAAAATTTCATCAAAAGAAAGAAATTATTGGTCAATTGTTTTTATAGCCTGTTCTCAAGTGACGTTTGGCTTATTTTGGGCTTCTCTATTTTTACCCCTTGATATTGAGAAGCTTGCTATGGTAATATTAAATATACTTTTGAGTTTTTTATTTTGGATTTTAGGATGGTTATTAATAAGAAAAAACTGATATGAACATTAACTATACTTTGGTAATTATTTTTGGTGAAATTGCTATTGCTATATTTCTATTGGGTGTTTTTATCTATATCAACAAACACTCTTAACATGTCCCATTCCTACCTAAATATTAATCAGCAAGAAGAAACCCAAAAAATCCTTTTTTTTCTTAGATCTACACTCAAAAAAACCGGCTTTCAAAAACTAATCATCGGACTTTCCGGCGGTATAGACTCCGCAACCAGCCTTTATTTAGCTCGGAAAGTTTTGCCTGCCAAAAATATCTTTATCGCCCACCTCTATTATTTTCAACCCAAAACTTCCCAAATACACAAAATTTCCTCACCACTTCAGATCCCCACTCAAAACCGATACTCTGTCTCAATTAAAAAACCAGTTGACGCTATAGCTAATATACTCAAGATTAGTAACCTATATGATCACGGCCGTGTTCGGATAGGTAACATTATGGCGCGCGTTCGGATGATAATTCTTTTCGATCTGGCAAAAAAACACAACGCTTTAGTCTGCGGCACCGAAAATAAATCTGAACACTATCTAGGCTACTTCACCCGCTTTGGCGATGCCGCCTCTGACATCGAACCGATCCAGCATCTTTACAAGACTCAAGTCTACCAACTGGCAAAATATCTCGGAGTTCCACAAAAAGTTATTACCGCCAAACCATCAGCCGGCCTTTGGTCCGGGCAAACCGACGAAGGCGAGTTTGGATTTTCCTACCAAGAAGCCGACCAAGTCTTATACCTTTATTTTGAAAAAAAACAAACTGCCGAGAAGATCGAAAAACAAGGCAACAAAAATGCCGGAATGATTATCAATTTTGCCCTTAAAAACTCCTTCAAACACAAAGTTCCATATACTTTACTACCTTAATGCTGGAAGTGGGAAGTTGGAAGTGGGAAACTAGATGATGAAATGAGAAGTGAGAAAAAACAGATCTCACCTCCCACCTCAAAAATCCAGCTTCAC
>CAYJQQ010000129.1:0-3657 GCA_964372285.1 uncultured Gammaproteobacteria bacterium
ACATTAATAAGGCCTATCAGGGCGTCAGAATCTGTTAATACTCTATTCCCATGTATATTTGTCATGATTTTTTGCTAAATCTTTTGGCCCTTTTAGTTTAAACTTCGTCAGCTCAAATAGAAATTCTGTTCCTGTCAGTTTTTTCTTCTTATCTACCCTAACTTTACTCTCAAGAGGCTTCGTAATGAGTACTGCTGGCTTTCCCTGCTTTTCTACAATAAATTCTTCCCCGCGATACAAGACGCGATTTATAATATCTGCGAAACTATTACGAGCTTGAGTAGCACTTATTATTTGTGGCATGTTCAAAGTTTAAGACAAAATTATAAAAATGTCAATATGTCAAAATGATATATCTATTATCCTATTATTTTTGTGACTTCTTTCCCTAATTTAACTGCATAGTTAGTGCCTCGGTCATAGGGATAGGTCATATCGAGGTTGGCGATATAAAAGTTTTTTACAGGTGTTATAAAGGCGGGTTTATTTTTAACAAAATCTTTGTCGAAGATTGGTTGAGCAAAAGGACCGTGGAATAAATAATAATTGTTAATTGTTAATTGTTTATTGCTGATTTTTTTTAGATGTGGAGTTACAAATCTAAGCAATTCTCTACCCTCCATCTTCCATATTCTATCTTCTAGATTAACGTACCACCCAACATAAGCAATATTATTTCCGCCATAATTTTTTTTATCAATAAAATTTGTGTGTTGAGCAACAATCATTATGGGAATTTTGGGAGCGCAAATATTTAACCAGTAGGTTTTTTCTAGAATCGGCTGCTTTGTTTCCAAAATTAAAACAACGGCGTGTAAGTATTTTAATTTAGAAAATTTCTGCAGATATGTTTGAGGAAAGATAGACTGTGTAACCTTAGACATTATGACTGTTGGTAACGTAGAAATTACAGTATCAAAACTTGCAGTACTTATTTTGTCATGCTGAATTTGGTTCAGCATCTGTTTTTTAGAATCAGATCCTGAAATGAATTCAGGATGACAAGTGATAATAAATTTATTTCCTTTCTTCTCTATTTTTTTTATTTCATATCCCGTTAACACGTTAACTCGTAAACCTTTTAATTCATTTTCTATATAGTTAATAAACGTCTGAAAACCGCCTTTGATATAACCCAATCTTTTTGCTCTTTTTTTTATCCTTGCCCAGATAAAAGAGGCTAAAATATTTTCCGCATATTTACCGAACTTTTTCCGAAAAAGGTCTTGCCACAACACTTCCCAGACGTGTTTTCCTTGTGTCTTTTTTAGGAATTCTTCCGCCGTCTGTTTTTCATAAAGAGTTAAAAACGGAGAAGTCTTTAAAAAAGCTAAGACAAAACCAGCCCGAATTTTTTCAGGGAGAGAGAGTAGAGGAAAACGAAGCAAATCTTGCGGGGAATCTAAGGGAAAAGTGCGGTAATCGATCCCGTTTTTTTCGGGATCGTCCCTGACTTGATCCGGGATCCCCGTAAAATCAGATCCTGAAACAAGTTCAGGATGACCTGACACATCATACAAAGAAGCTGTTTGAGTGTTCTTAAAAAAGAGACCAGAAAAACCAATCTCTCGAGCGAAATCCAGAATGTCGTCTTCACTGTCCAAAAGATGATGATAAGCCCTCTCGAGATGCCAATCCCACCCTTCGCTTTTGAATCCAACCGCGAGTCCTCCCAAAACTTTTTCTTTTTCGAAAATAGTTGTCTCGTGGCCTTTTTTGGCAAGATAATACGAGGCAGCCAAACCGGTAAATCCACCGCCTAAAATAGCAATTCGCATAAGGTACTATTATAATACCTTTTAAATAAGCATCTTCACATCATACTTTTTGATCTTCGAATCTGCGGTAATGAGAATTACAGAGATTAATAAGATTTAGCCTGTATGTAAAAGCAAATTCGGCTTGACAAGAAGAAGAAGAAGAAGTAAAATATCCCATAATATGTCAAGCCCTGAAACAGAAATAAATGATGGATTGAAGGTGAATATTTTACAAGAAGCCCAAACATTACTCTTCTCTTCTCAGGATAGGGGAGGTCAATTTTTAAGGCCTTGTGACAGTAATGTTTTACCCACACTTGTAAGATCCTTAAGCAACCTTCTTGCAGAATATGACGTTGACCAGCGTGGGATACTTATAGACGATACTCCGTTAGACCAGATACAACGGTCGCACCGTCATGATCCAGAAGCTGACACTGTTGAATCTGCACTAGTTCGCGGTTTTTGGTCTGGAGTTTCTGAAGAACTCGATTGGATAGGTATAACAAAAGACAAATGGTCTAGGCAAACTCCTGATACTTTGGCTTTAGAAGGAATTGCTGCGGCCTGGGGAATCCCAACCAGCAGGCAATTCATCTGTTTAAATCCTAATATGTTTGTTGGCTGTAAGGTGGAAAGGAATATTTTTGGGAGATACAAGTTTCTGCATGGCGAAGTTGATGGCATTATCCACATTATTGAACAAATCGATGAACCGCCGACCGCCAGCTTTCTTCGAGGTTATGAACATACGCTTCCTAATTTTAAAGAATTAGAACAAGCCATAAAAACAGGCTATCGCAAAGGAGTGAGTCTGGCTTTCCTTCATTACGTTGCTATAGGAAAAGGAAGGGTGCAAACTTCAATTTTCGAAATGTTGGTTTAAAAAAACTCTACATCAAAACTTTCACATCATACTTCTTAATCTTTGCATCTACGCTAAGAAGGGTTAATTTTTCTGCTTTTGCTTGGGCGATAAGAAGTCGATCAAAAGGATCGCGATGATAAAGAGGTAAGGTGTCTAAAATGAGAATATGATTAAGATTAATATTGAGTATTTCGAAGTCATATTTTTCAAAGTAATTTTTGAGTTTGATTTTTAGGTTCAATTTACCAATTTTTTGTTTAATGCTCATTTCCCACGCGTTTACAACACTCACAAATATAATATTAGCTTCATCCTCTATTACCTGTCGAAACAATCGCTTCAATCTCTTGTCGTCATCCACCCACCATAAAAAAATATTGGTGTCAAGAAGATATCTCATTTTTTACCATAAAACATTTCATTAATTTCTTCGGATTCATCATTAAAATCATCCGCAATCCAGATCGTACCTTTCAGGGCGCCTGGTTTGCGTTTTTTGTGAGCTTTTTTATAAGTTATGAGCTTAGCCACGGGTTTACCCGCCTTTGCAATCACCACATCCTCTCCGTGATATATTTTCTCAATCAATTGAGAAAGATTTGTTTTTGCCTCATGAATGTTATAAATCTGCATAGATGTATCAAATATAAAAGATCCCTCGCTTATAGCTTCGGGATGAAGGTGAAATTAATAATCCACCTTCAATTAGCTAACTTAGCTAAGTATAAGCGGCGATCCTTATTTTGTCAAGTATAAGTATTAAAGAATGAGTATTTAGAACGTCTGTAAATGCAAATTCGGCTTGACAAGAAGAAGAAGTGAAATTTTTCGCATGCAAGAAAGTAGAGAATCAATACTTGGAGAATGGAAAGAGGAAGGACAAGTCGAAATTAAAAGACCTCGATATAATCCAAAAACAAAACAACTGGAAGGAGAAAGACTTGGTGTATTGTAAGATATTTCCATCCTCAACGGGACTTACGCGCTTATTTTAGATGTAGGTTGTCATTTCGCGAAGCCAAGTCGGAC
>CAYJQQ010000130.1:0-1251 GCA_964372285.1 uncultured Gammaproteobacteria bacterium
CACCCGGAGGCCCTACTGCAACACTTACACCTACTCTACCAATCTCAACCCCAACTATAACACCCGGAGGCCCTACTGCAACACTTACACCTACTCTACCAATCTCAACCCCAACTATAACACCCGGAGGCCCTACTGCAACACTTACACCTACTCTACCAATCTCAACCCCAACTATAACACCCGGAGGCCCTACTGCAACACTTACACCTACTCTACCAATCTCAACCCCAACCAGAACGCCAACTCCTCCTACTGGCGGAACGAATACACCTACTCCTCCTTTTGCTACCAGTACTCCACTCCTAACTGCTCCTCCCGGTGCTACAGCATTGAATTTAAAAATTAAATTCCAAGGCATTTTAAGCCGTCCGAATCAGTCAAATAGCCTTTCGGTTAAAGTTACTGTTAGCAGTTTAGCCCAATCAATCACAAGGTCGGTTTCAACCAATTTTGCTGTAGACAATAACGGCATTTGGTCTGGTCAAGCCTTATTCAATAATCTTCCTACTGCTTCAGACTACAAAGTGTTTATGAAGGGGCCGAAACATTTGCAAAAAAGAATATGTGAGGCAACTCCGAAAGAAACATTCCCAGGTAGTTATCAATGTGAAGATGGCTCAATCACCTTGAGGGTTGGGAGTAATAATTTAGATTTTTCCGGAATCGTATTGTTAGTAGGTGATCTACCTCAACAAGATGGTCTGGTTAATTCGTATGACATTTCGCTTGTGCGAAACAACATCGGGCTCGCAGGAAGCTCAAATCCGGCGGTATTGGCGCTGGCAGACCTTAATCTTGACGGAATTGTCGATTCGCAAGACTACTCGCTAGTCATAGCATCATTATCGATCAGAAGCGATGAGGGCCTATAATTGCAATTACCAATTACTCCTTCGGCAAGTTCAGGATAATCCTGAGTGTGATCGAAGGAGCAGAAATTAGAAATTAGGAATTAGGAATTAGAAATTAGAAATTTTAATCTATGGATACCCAATCAAATTCCCAAACCAATTCCGTTTACCGCTTTATTTTAATCTTAGTCCTAATAGTTTTTGCCTTTTTGTTACTCTATCTTTACCAGACGAGAAGCAAGATAGGAAAACAAGAGAACTTTGTTGCCGTAACTCCACAGCCCCCTGTGGTCTTGAATATGGGATCGATTTCTCTTAAAGCAGCGTCAGATGTATCGACTGGAGCAGTCAACGAACCATTAGAATTGGACATCGTCGCCACTTCTGACCAGATCGG
>CAYJQQ010000130.1:1261-3632 GCA_964372285.1 uncultured Gammaproteobacteria bacterium
GGTTCTTAAGTTTAAAGAAGGTTCGCTGGAGGTTGTTTCGGCAGAATCACTTCTTCCGGATTTTGATCTGTATCAGGTAAAGAAGAGCGACCATTATATCCTAACCGGTACAAAAAAACTCGATAGCGTTGAGCCGGCAGTACTAGACAATACCGCTATTGTACGGCTCACGGTTTTGCCAAGGTCAACAGGTGAACTGTACCTAAATATTGCAGATAATCTCGGATTAGAAAAAAGCCAGATGGTCGACGAAGAAACAAAAGTTTTGTTCCCCCAAGTAGGAGAAATCACACTTGAAATAAAGTAGAGGATTAGAGAAAATCTAATGAATGAAAAAAATCTTACTTTCAATAATATTAGCCCTGCTCGGATTTTTTTTATCAGCATCAGTTTTGGGTCAAATATATGCCGCATTTTTAAAATTTGATAAAGATACCGTAACACTCAATCTGGGTGATACTTTTGATATCCAGGTCATGGTCGATGCAGGGTCTGAACAGATTTCTTCAATCGACGCCTATGTAATCTATGACCCAAGCCTTCTTGAAGCCCAAGCCATAACTCAAGCTGATTTTTTTCCGACGGTAGTTAATAATATCACCTCGGGAAGGCTATACATCGCAGGATTAGTAGATGATCCGGCAACCTATAAAACCGCTTCAGGAGGAGTTGCGACCATTACGTTTAAGTCTCTCTCCGAAGGTGCGGGAACGCTTACCTACGACTGTCAGCCGGGTGTATACAACAGTTCTAAAATTATTAAAAATGACCTCAACGCGACAAACATCATCGACTGCAGCCAAAACGGATCTACTTCAGTGCTGGTTGGTACTGGATTAACCGGAAAAGTAGCGACACCTTCAGGACTTCCAAAAGCAGGGGTATTTGAAAATTTCAGCAAAGTAGCCATACCGGGCGCAATTTTGCTTTTTATCAGTGGGGCGTTGAGATTGATGCTCTAATTATGTTCAGAATTCCAAAAATTCCAGCAATAGCCATTGGAAGTATTTTGTCACTGATTCTTGTTATTATGGGTTTTAGTTTTCTTCGATCCGGTCGGGCTGAAGATCAGGCGCCCCGCGACGTAGTAGTTTCCGATGTGACTACAAATTCGGCAAAAATAAGCTATGCGACCGGGACTAGGACGCAGGGAGTAATAGAATACGGAGTTTCTCCAACAGCTCTTAACTTGTTGGCTCCGGAGAGTGAATCTGACACTAATCACGAAGTTGAACTGACGCTTTTGACAGAGGCGGCAACTTATTATTTCCAAATTTCGATCGGCGGTAAAAAATATGATAACGCCGGCGTCCCTTGGACTTTTAGTACGAAGTCCTCGGATTCATCCCTATCCGCTGATGAGGAGCTTACTCCAACCACTCGTCCTACTCCGGTTTCTCGCGTGGTGATTCCAAATCCAGAGAATAGCTGTGATGAGGTTAGTTGTGAAAAAATTAAACTTAAATTAGGAAAAGGTTGCAACACGCAGGATTATATAAGATGCATCAAAAAAGCATCTCCCACTTTTGCGCCACTGACAACTCCTTAAATAATTCCGCCTCCAATACTTGTAGGAATAAGAAGATTTAGCATAAAAGATGTAATAGGGCGAATTATTATATCCAGAAGCGATGCTCTGCCAAAGGGAAAAACCAGCATGAGAAGAAAAATCATACCGTAACGCTCCAGTTGATACCATTCTCTAGCTTTTTCTTCGGTCAGCAGTCCACCCATTATTTTGAATCCATCCAGAGGATGTATTGGTAAGAGATTAAAGACTCCAAGCACCACATTTAAAGAGATCATAGGTATCAGGAAAAAATTTGCTACGTTTTCCAAGGAAGAGAGATTAAAAAATATTACCGATCTTAGGATAATGGATAGCAATAAAGCCAGAATAAAGTTAGAAAAGGGGCCGGCAAGCGAGATTAAAGCAGCATCCTTCCTTGGGTTTTTCAAGTTGTAGGGATCAAATCCCACCGGTTTTCCCCAGCCAAAACCAAAAAAAAGAAGAAATAAAAGCCCCAAACCATCAATATGGAGTAGGGGATTAAGTTTATGCCTTCCGGCGAGTCTTGGTGTTGGATCGCCTAGGTAGTCTGCCGCGTAGGCATGTGAGAATTCGTGGACAGCAATGGCAGTCAATAGCGCAATAAGGTAGATAAAAAAGAGGAGGGGATTGGTGAAAAGATAATTCAACATACAAATTTCTAATTTCTAATTGACCTAATTAACCTAAATAATTCGCAAATTCTAAATTTTGAAATTAGGATTTTGGGCATTGATTAGAAATTAGATCAATTAGAATAATTAGGTTAATTTTAAAGTTTGAATAAAAATACGCACTATGATATTATACTTTAACTATGAA
>CAYJQQ010000131.1:0-3627 GCA_964372285.1 uncultured Gammaproteobacteria bacterium
TCAAGCACGGAATGACAAGGAGATGCACGTTTTGTCAAAGAGTGTGAACTCTTACTGAAGTAAGTAAGATTACAGGATCTTTGACAAAACTGTATCAAACTATACATTTTCGTCATTGTGAGGACTCCGACGTACGTCGGAGGACGAAGCAATCTTACACTATTGTTATAAACTAATGCGGGATTCTTTCACTTCAACTTGCTTGCGCAAGCAAGAACTCATCGTTCGCAATGACGCGCATGTCAAGAACCGTGAATAGTTACTTCAATTGGTGTTTCTTTTTATCAATAAATTATGCAGCGGAGCTCGAAGTTTCTTTTATTTTTAGAGGTACTGAACTTCAAGGGTTTTTGAGGAAGAAAAATAAAAGATGACTTTTTAACAGCATATTCTAAAAGTTTAGCATAAAGTTAAGGAGAAAGGGTTGAGGGCTGACCTGGTAGCGACTGTCCTTGCGAAGCTTCTTCATACTTAACTGTGTAGTTATCTAATATTCTAAGAAATAGTGGCCTATTCCAAACCCAACTTTTTTTTGGGGGAGGGCAGGGTAAGGTTTCTCCACCTCTAGGAAAACCTAAGGGACAAGGCGTTGGTCGATCAGCATATTGCGGTAGAGGAAGGAATAAAAAGATTAAGATAATTATAAGTAATAAAAATATAATTAAGTTTTCTTTTTGTGGCATAGGCTAATTTTATACAAATTATAAATAATAAGTCAATGGTAATTTTAAAATTTATCCTTTTCCAAATAGTTTTTTGATAATTTCTTCGATAGGTTCTTCTTCGATGGTCAGATCCGAATAGGGAAGAAATTTATTGATGAGATTGATTTTTTCCGGAATCTCTAAGCGGTCAAATTTATAAGTAATTTTAGGAAATATGTAAGAAATTGGTTTACCGATAGCTGGTACTTTTTTTTGATCAATTTCTTTATCTAAGGTTACTGCAACATACTTTTCTTTACTGTACTTTTCAACTATATCAGCGAGGGCTCCGTCATAAAGTATTTTCCCTTTGTTGATGACGATTAAGCGCTTTGCCAAGCGTTTTACGTCCTCCATATAGTGACTTGTCAGGATGATTAAGGCTCTATAATGCTCCTGATAATTTTTGATAAAATTGCGAATTACCTCTTGTGAAAAAATATCCAATCCGATAGTCGGCTCGTCAAAAAAAATAATTTTCGGATTATGAATAAGACCTGCTATAAGTTCCATCTTCATCCTCTCACCAAGTGAGAGAGTCTTGACAGGATTATTAAGAAGGTCTTGGCAATCTAATAGGTCTGAAAGGTCGCCTACTGTTTTTTTGAACTGGCTATCTTCGACTTCGTATATTTCTTTATTGAGATAAAATGTATCTGAAGGAGGCAGGTCCCACAAGAGCTGGTTTCGCTGACCCATGATAAATGAAATCTGTTTTAAATAATCCGAGTTTTTGTCAAATGGCGTCATTCCCAGAACCTGACAGACTCCAGAAGTAGGATAGAGTATTCCAGAGAGAATTTTCAAGGTTGTCGTTTTTCCAGCCCCGTTTGGACCGATAAATCCAATAAGCTCATTTGTCCCCACCTCGAAGGAAATTTTATCTAAAGCCACAGTTTCCTTATACTGTCGGGCAAAAAGATCAGAGATAAAATTGCGACCTTTGACTGCTGTTTTGTAGATTTTGGTTAGATTATCGACTTTGATCATAGATTACCGCGGATGACTGGCGGATTGCCACGGTTTGGATTACCACGGATTATTTGTAGTCCAGATCAACCGTTTAATGTATAACTTAGGTGAACCAAAATTAATAAGTAGACCTAATTGATATTGAGTACTTTTTAAATAATATAAAAGTTGGACTTCAGATATTCTAGGTAGGAAATCAACAGCTTTAATCTCAATAATAATTTTATCTTCTACTACAAAATCAGGTTTATAACTTCCAACATTTTTATCCTTATATTTTACCTGTAGTGTAGCTTCCTCTACAAATTTAATCTTGAGTTCCTCTAATTCTTTAGCAAGAGCTTTCTGATGGACTTGCTCTTTATGTCCAAAACCTAGACTATTGTATACGGTAAATGCCGCTTTTCTTATTTGATATGTTAAATCTTCGTATAATAAATTTGTCATATGATTGTTGATTGCCACAGATTTCTGGCGGATCGCCGCTGATAATAAATATCCGTGGTCATCTGCTAGTAATCAGTGGCAATCTCTCTCACCCGCCCCAGCTCTGATACTTTTTTAATGCCAAATTCCATAATTTTAAACTAATAAAAAGTAGTGTACCTGAAATAAAAAAAGATAGAAAATAAGAAATAGGAGATAATAGATTCAATAGGGCTTTAGGAGGAAAAGTCATCATAATGCCAACGGGAATGATAAAAGTAAAAATTCCTCGTATAGGCTCTTTGTAAATTTCGATGGGAAATCTTCCGAGTCCGGTCATGTCCCGATAGATCATAATGGTATGGTCGACTTCGGTAGTTAGAATAGCTAAGGCAAGCACTCCAATGTGAAAGGCTGTCGCAATAGCAAGAGAATTGATAAGAAGAAGAAGATAGAGGATAGAAGATAGAAGTTGGAAGTTAGAGGTTGGAAGCTGGAAGAAAAAATAAATCGTCAACAGAATGTAAGGGACAAGCTGAAATAAATCTAAAAAATCAACACCGCCAACAAGGATACGAATAAAGGGATGATGCGGTTTTAGAAGAGTTAAATCAAATGATCCCGAAACAACCTGCGGTCTAAAGCGGTAAACTTCACGGAATAGCAGTTGGGCAGTTGAATCGATGATATTAAATGTCAGATAAAAAATGATCATCTGGTTTAGCGAGTATCCCTTGACTAGTCTTGTTTTGCTAAAAATGATGTAAATCAGAAAGAGCAGAAACAAAAAGCGAATAATTTTTGCCACAGTGAAAAGGATAACACCCATCCGCGCTTGGAAGATGGTTTTTAAGGATAATTTTGAATAGAGATAAAACAGTTTAAGGCTTTTTTGAAAATTTAACATGGAGAGGATATTACTCTAAATATCAATTAATATCAGATATGCTGGGACAGCTGGAAAGTGCCTTTTTAAGCGCTCTATATCGTAAACCAGTTGTTCGCCGTAAGATACTCCTGTTGACATTTGTTTTTGGAATTTATGGCACGGGACGATCTCGACTCCAACGTTTGTTTTATTTTCGTTAAAGAAGTACTGAAATTTAGCCATATCATAAAACATAAAGGCATATTTACCAAATTGAACTTCAACTAAAACATTATCTTTTACAAAATCTATTTGTTTATAAGCGCCTTTTATAATGGTTCTATAGTTTGGTATTTTTATATCATATCGATCCTTTAATTCATTAAATCCTCTCTTTCTGAATGCTTGTTTAAAAAAATTATTCAAAATCTTGGGATCATAAAGTAATTTTCCCTTCATAGTTTTTTCTTTGCTGACTTTTGATTTCGAAATTTTTTCTATTGATTTAATAACATCTTTTATTTGCTGAAAGATAACTGGGTAATCAACTTGTAATATTTGTCTATCTCCAAGATGAGAATATTCGTAGGCAATTTTCATAGTTAATTGAAGGTGGGACATAATTACTATAGTCACTGTTCGAGCGAGTCCGACGTA
>CAYJQQ010000132.1:0-3578 GCA_964372285.1 uncultured Gammaproteobacteria bacterium
GAAAGATGTTCACCAAAGAAGAGTTAGCGTATTGTTTTTCTTATAAAGATTATGCACCGCATTTAGCAGGAACCTTTGCCGCTAAGGAAGCGGTACTCAAAGCGTTTGGTGGCGAGGGGATGATATCAGATATAGAAATAAAACGAGCAATAAATGGCAAGCCTCTGGTTTGGGTAAAGCATCGTTATAAAAAGTCGATTGCCATTTCCATTAGTCATGCTGATGTCATTGCAGTAGCCATGGCGGTAAAAAAATGAATACAAAAAAATGCATTGTGTTAGATCTTGATAATACCCTTTGGGGTGGTATTTTGGGAGAGGATGGCTTTGAAGGAATAAAGCTTTCCTTAGATGAATCAGGAGCGGGCTTTATTGCTTTTCAGCAATCACTTTTAGATTTGCACAATCGAGGTGTGATTTTAGTTATTAACAGTAGTAATGATTTCGAGGATGCCATAAGAGTTATTAGAAATCATCCGAATATGGTTCTAAAAGAAAATAATTTTACGGCACTTAAGATTAACTGGAATAATAAAGTAGATAATATGAGAGAATTAGTAAAAGAAATTAACATTAGCTTAGATTCCATTGTTTTTTTTGATGACGATCCGTTAAACCGGGCGTTAGTAAAAGCAATATTACCAGAAGTGGAGGTGCCAGAATTACCTGTTTTATCTTCAGCATATGCCAAGTTTTTAATGGATCTCCCCTATTTTCCTACAAAAGCATTAACCGATGAAGATAGCATGAGGGGAAACTTTTATGTAACCGAACGATTACGCCAAAAATCTGAAAAATCCTTTAAAAACCAAAAAGAATTTTTAGAAAGCCTTAATTTAGAATTGCACGTTTTTATAGATGATCCCTCTTCAGTGGCGCGCCTTTCCCAACTCAGCGGTAAAACCAATCAATTTAATACCAATAAAAAGCCTTTAACCGAACAGGAGATGGTAAACCTTATCAATCATCCAGACTATAAGGTATTCTATGGGAGGCTTACTGATCGCTTTGGTGATTATGGGATCACCAATTTAGCAGTAATCAAGCGCGAGGGAAAAAGGTGGCGTATCAATCAATTTTTAATGAGTTGTAGAATTATCGGCCGCGGAGTGGAAGGCGCATTCTTGTCAGCCATTGGGAAATTCGCCAAAGAGAAACAAATCAAAGAATTGTCCATTGATTTTAATGAAACTCCAAAAAATAAGCCTGCAAAAGATTTTGTAGAAAACTATTTTAAAAAGAGTATCACATTGGTCGACGATATTATTGATGCGTCCGAATGGGTGAAAAGCCAATATGGAAAAGTTTAATAAAATAATATCGGATTTTTTTAATCTTCCGCCCGATAGGATAAAAGATTCTTTAACAATGCAAGATATTCCCGACTGGGATTCTATGAATTACTTGCTTCTTATTGCCGAATTGGAAAAGCAGTTTAAGATATCTTTTACTATGGATGAGGTATTGAAAGCCAAATCGTTAGGAACTTTGAAAGATATAATTAGGTTGCGTAAAATTAAAGTATAAAGGATTATACATTTTTAAATGTTAAAAAACAAAAATCACGCACTTTATATTGCAGCAGGGGGGAAAAAAATATATTATCGCAATATCGCTGCCTCTTTGAAAAAGGTTGGCATCAAGAAAAATGATACTCTTTTTATCCATTCAGATGTTGCTGCTTTTGGAAAAATAGGAGAGATAACCGATAAAAATGCTTTTTTAGCATTATTACTAAATGCGTTCAAAGAAGCAGTTGGCAGTAAGGGTACGATTATTATGCCGACATTTACCTACAGTTTTTGCAAGCATGAACCCTATTCGGTGCAAAAAAGTCCTTCTACCGTAGGCATTTTTACTGAGTATTTCAGAAAGCAGAAGGGCGTTGTTAGAACCCTGCATCCTATTTTTTCGGCAGCAGTATGGGGAAGAAAAAAGAATAATTTTTTAAAAATCGGTAAAGACTCTTTCGGCAATGATTCACTATTTGCCGCGTTACACCGCGATAACGCCCGCATTGTGGTGTTTGGAGCTCCCCTTAAAAATTCAGTTACTTTTTTGCATTATATTGAACAAAAATACGGCGTACCCTATCGGTACCTTAAAGAATTTAATGGAACGATTATTGCGAGAAATAAAAAGTATTCAGATATATGTACTTATTTTGTCAGACGCTTAGATCAGAATATTGAATTGGATATGTCCCGATTTGAAAGGCATGTTAAAAAAAATAAGTTGATGCATGAGATAAAATTAGGAAGCGGCAGAATATTGGCTATTGAAGCGACTACTTTTTTTAATGAAGCATGGAAATTATTGGACAAAAATATATACAGTTTTATAAAAAATTCTCCAAAAATAAAAAAATGAATAGTGAAAAATTACATACCATTTACCGCAAAGAAATATATACTCTGGTAGAAAAACTTTACCCTATTTGCCGAAGTATTACCGGGGACGGCGTCCGCAAAACGCTAAATATTATCAGTAAGCATGTGCCGCTGAAAATAACCAATGTGCTTTCGGGTACTAAGGTTTTTGATTGGACAGTTCCATCAGAATGGAATATAAAAGACGCTTGGGTAAAGAATTCTAAAGGAGAGAAAATAATTGATTTCAAAAAGTCCAATCTCCATGTGCTTAGTTACAGCGTTCCCATTCACAAAAAAATACACTTGGCGGAATTAAAAAAACATCTTTTCACTTTGCCGGAGCATCCTGACTGGATTCCTTACCTTACCTCTTACTATAATGAAAATTGGGGATTTTGTTTGGCGCATAATCAATATCAAAAACTGAAGGAAGGGGAGTACGAAGTTTTTATTGACGCAGAATTAAAAAAGGGTTTTTTAACCTTTGGGGAATATTATATAAAGGGGCAAAGTTCAAAAGAAATTTTACTGACTTCTTATGTGTGCCATCCCTCCTTGTGTAATGATAATCTTTCCGGTCCTGCTATTTTAGCGCTTTTGGCAAAGAGTCTGAAAGAAGAAACATTAATCTATTCATATCGGTTTCTCTTTATCCCAGAAACTATTGGCGCTATAACTTGGTTAGCTCTTAATGGAAAAAAAGTAAAAAATATTTCATACGGGTTGGTGGCGACTTGCGCAGGTGACCGAGGAATTTCAACCTATAAAAAAAGTTTGCACGGAGATACATTAATTGATAAAATAGCAGAAAAAGTCTTGCAGGATTCAAGCAAGTCGTACCAGGTAGTTGATTTTTTCCCCGCTGGGAGCGATGAACGCCAATTTTCTTCTCCAGGATTTAATATTCCCATAGGGTCTTTGATGCGAACGATGTATGGTAAGTTTGCGGAGTATCACACTTCTGCCGACAACTTGAAATTTGTTTCAGCCGATGCCCTGTTTGATTCTTTTAAAAAATATTATGATATTATTTTTGCTCTTGAAAATAATAATTTGTATGTAAATCTTAATCCAAAATGTGAACCTCAGTTAGGCAGGAGGGGAATATACCGTTTGATCGGCGGACAGAAAACAGAGGAAAAGAGCGAGCGGGCAATGTTTTCTCTACTAACCCTTTGTGATGGAAAAACATCTCTTCTAGATGTTG
>CAYJQQ010000133.1:0-3558 GCA_964372285.1 uncultured Gammaproteobacteria bacterium
CGGCAGATCCTCTCCAAAGCCATTCATGCACCCACCATCCTGCAACGGTTGGTACGCCTGTATAGGCAGAAATTCTTTCAAAATCGGTGTAGGAGTCTCCCTGTGCCTCAAGGATTATAGGTTGACCTTTTATATTTGTGTTAATAAAATCAATTATTTCCTTATCTTCCGGAAAAGCTTGGGGCGAAGAATTTTCTAACCACACAGATCCATCTAACTCGACTGGACGATCGAGCCGACCGTAGTATGACGGAATAGAAAATAACGGATAGATGGCAATAAAGAAGAAGAAAAAAACAAAAACAGAGATGAGCAAGCGACCAAGCCAATTATTAAGCGATTTAATTTTAAATAAAGTATAGGCTGAGGCAAAACCCATCATGATAAATGCTTGATAACCCATCTTAAACATCGTGTTGGCACGAAAATGTGCCGGGTAGATGTCTTTAATATAGAAGAATTCGGGGATAGTGATTAAAAATGTGCCAAAGAGGAAAAGGATGAAAATAAAAAAATCAATTGTTGATTGTTGATCGTTAATTGTTGATTTAAGGCGTTTTATTAACGCAAAGATTATAAAATTAACCCAAAAGAATCCCCAGAGGACAAGAAGCATCCAGATGGGTGAAGTTTGACAGTTACCTTTCTCAAAAAGGAAGGGTCCAAATTTTTTTATATTTGTCAAAAAATCAGGACTGCAATTTACACCTATGCCTGTTACGAATGGTTTGAAATGGACTGAAAAGGGAAGAGAAAATATAATAAAAGAACTAATTAGCAGAGATGTGTTCAGCAAGAATTGCCTGGTCCACCTGTAGATGAGAAAAAAGATTATGATTGAGAGCAAGATGTAAATAGAGCCGTCAAATGCGTTAGTCATGAAGTGAATGGCAGCAAGAAAACCTAAGAAAATACTAGTCAGTATTGTGTAGCTCATAGTTGGAAGATGCGGAAGCTGAAGTTTTATGGGGAGGATTAATTTAATATCAAGAATATTTGATATTTTGAAATCCAGGACATAGTCTTCATTTTTTTTCTTGCTGCGCTGATGTGAGATTTGATTTTTTTCGTCAATTATTTCTTTTTTAGCTGTTGCCTTAATAAAGAAGATGAATAAGATAGCTAGAGTAAGAATTACAAAAGGGATATCAAATACATGTCCATGCATGTCAGCTACCACCCAGGAATAAGAAGGAAATTCGTGGATGGTGTTTGGTATGAATCGGGTCGCATTGGGATACCAATATTTCGTAGGGTTGTACCAAGATAAAATCTTCCAAAAAGGTATTGGGCTTTCGTTGGGATAACCTTTAGTGAAAACATAGATCGTATGGAGATTGCCGCCTAGGCTGATGATGAAACTTCCGAGCAATCCATAAAAGACAAATCTAGCAGTTTCAAATGCATTGTGAGCTAGTTTCTTGATTTTTAATTGATACTGGAAAATTAATCCTACGGCAAAAGAAAAACTTTGCACAACTGTTAGAGCGAAAGTAGAAGCTAAAATTAAGTTGTAACCTATTGCCGCTTTTATGCCGGTGAGCTTAATAAGAGAGGCTCCGGTCAGATGGCCAAAGTAATAATAGTTTATATAATAACCGTTTGGCTTACCTACCTCTGCAGAATACCACATGTCTAAAGGGGGAAAATATTTCGATCGCAAAATAGAATTTATAAAGCCAAAGTCCATAAATTTCTCAAGTCCTCGGATTGACGGCTCTTGACCACGAACAAATGCCCAGAAAAGAAGACTTCCCAAAAAAAGAAGTTCTTCGAAAATGATCAAAAAGACAGTGGGTAATTCGTTATTCGTAATTCGTAATTTGATTTTTTTAAGAATAAAAAAGTTAGCAAAAGCAAAAATGCTAATAAGAAAAATTAGACTGGTTTGAGTAAAAGGAAGAAGTTTTGCAACCCCTAGAACGAAGATAGCGTAGCTTAAAAAAAGAATAGCCAAAGTTTTTGCAAAAGCGTAGCCCAGATCGGGAAAAAATCTTCCAAAAATTTTTTGGGTTAAAGGAAAAAAAATAATGCCTAGAATAAACAGTACAGCATACCACTGTAAAGATGTGTATATCCAGTCCATAAAAATTTATTATATAATACAACCTAAAAGTAAATATGGATAAAAAATTTATTCCTTCAGAAGTTGAAGAGAAAATCTACAGGTTTTGGGAAGAAAAAGGTCTGCTTAAGGCCAAAAAAGGCAAACCGTACACTATATTGATGCCGCCTCCAAATGCCAACGCCTCACTTCATGCCGGACACGGGATGTATAGCGTAGATGATGTTCTGATCCGCTACAAAAGACTCCGAGGTTACGCTTCTTTATGGATTCCTGGCATGGATCATGCCGGTTTTGAAACGCAGTTTGTCTACGAAAAACACTTAGCCAAACAAGATAAATCTCGAATGGATTTTGATAGAAAAACTTTTTACGCCAAGGTATATAAATTTGTTCAAGAGAATTCTGGACTGATCTATAAACAATTTAAGAGATTGGGGTTTCTCGCGGATTGGGAGAGAAGTATTTTTACTCTGGATAATCACGTTCTTCAACAGGTTTTTGAGACGTTTAAGAAAATGGAAAAAGAAGGAAAGGTATATAAAGACGAATATATTGTTAATTATTGCGTTTTTGATGGCACTTCGCTTTCAGAGCTTGAAACAGAGCATATTGAAAGAATAGACCCTTTATATTATATGAAGTATGGACCTTTTGTATTGGCTACGGTGAGACCGGAAACTAAATTTGGAGATACTGCATTAGCTGTTCACCCAAAAGATAAAAGGTATAAAAAATGGGTAGGAAAAGTAGTTGAGGCAGAAGGGCTGTTGGGTAAATTCAAAATTAAAGTGATAGCTGACGAGATTGTCGATCCTAAATTTGGTACGGGCGTTGTTAAAATCACCCCGGCACACGACTTTAACGATTTTGAAACAGGGAGGCGTCATCATTTACAAGTTAAACAAGTAATAGGATTAGACGGTCGGTTAAATAATCTTGCAGGGCCTTACGCTGGTTTGAAAGTAAGACAGGCTCGGCAAAGAGTAGCAGAAGATCTTCAGAAAAGAGATCTTATCGTTAAGATCGATAAAAATTATTCTCATTCTGTAGCAGTTTGTTATAAATGTAAACGGGATCTTGAACCCATGGTCATGCCAAATTGGTTTGTGAGAGTTAAAGATTTGAAGCCTCCGGTTATTGAAGCTATTAAAAAAGATAAGGTAAAATTTTATCCCAAAAGATTCAAAAGGCAAATATTACAATGGATGCAAATAATGCATGATTGGCCAATCAGCAGACAAATTGCCTGGGGCATACGCATCCCTGTTTGGTATGACTTAAAGAAAAATCCAGATTTATACGTAACTTTTTTAAACAAATCCAGAGTTTCTGTTTCAGGAAAAATTAAAGACTTATTGAAAAAATATAGATTTTCAGAAATAGAAGCGGGGTTGCAAAAACTTATTGCAGTAAAAGATGCAAAATTTGTCGTAAGTAAGGACAAACCTAACGGTTACTTTTTGCAGGAAACGGACACGTTTGATACTTGG
>CAYJQQ010000134.1:0-3542 GCA_964372285.1 uncultured Gammaproteobacteria bacterium
CCTGTAGCTTAATTGGTTGAGCGCCGCATTCGCATTGCGGAGGTCGCCGGTTCGATTCCGGTCAGGTCCACATGGAATATGTTGATATTGTTGATGAAAGTAATGAAGTTTTATGTAAAGTCTCGAAAGAAGAAGCTCACAAAAAGGGCTTGCTTCACCGAACGGTTATATCGGAAATAATAGATTCTAAAGATCGCGGGTTGCTATTTATTCCATCAGAATATAAACAAGATACTGGTCAATATGTTTCTCCGGTAGGTGGTCATGTAAGATCGGGAGAAACAATTGAAGAAGCGCTAAAACGAGAGGCCTTTGAAGAAGCAGGATTAAAAAATTTCAAATTTAAATTTATAGGGCGAAAAATATACAATCGAGTCGTTTTAGGTAGGAAAGAAAATCATTTTTTTATTGTATTTGAGATATATACCGACAGAAAACCGGTCTTAAGTGATGAGACAAGCGGCTATAAATACTTTACGAGAAAAGAAATAAAAGATAAAATGCGAACTAATCCAAAAATGTTTGGTGGTGCGTTTCATTTTGTCTACAAGCATATTTATAAAGAATTCTTCGATATTAAATTATGACAAAGTCGAAAGGAGATTTGCTACAGATAACACATTTGGGTGATCCGGTTTTGCGAAGGAAAGCAAAAGCAGTTAAGAATATTAAAGATTCTTCGGTTCAAAAATTGATTGATGATCTTATTATTACTGTTATGGATATTGATGGTGTTGGAATTGCGGCTCCACAGGTTTATAAATCCCTTCGGATTTTTATCCTGGCTTCTCATCCCAGTCCACGTTATCCTAAAGCGCCTAAAATGAAACCAACGGCTATAATAAATCCTAAAATTATTTCGTTTTCAAAAGATAAAAAGAAAGATTGGGAGGGGTGTTTAAGCATACCTGGGATAAGAGGAATAATTCCTCGACACTATTCGATTGAAGTTGAGTTTACGACACGAGAGGGAAAAATCTTAAGAAAAACTTATAAAGATTTTGTTGCGAGAATTTTCCAGCATGAGTTTGACCACCTGGAAGGCGTCATGTTTGTCGATAGAATTGAATCAAGTAAGGATCTTATAAGCGAAAAGGAATACCAAAAAATGATGAAGAAAATGTTGAGTAAAAAGCGACTAAATTATATAGAAGTTTGATATACTTTAACTTGTAAGATGGAGCCGTAGTTCAACGGTCAGAACGCGATCCTTATAAGATCGATGCAGAAGGTTCGACTCCTTCCGGCTCCACAAAAAAAACGAAATTTAAAACTTGCTGGGGTAGCCAAGGTGGTCACGGCGCGGGTCTGAAAAACCTGAGATCTCAGTTCGATTCTGAGCCCCAGCACAATCTGAAAGTCGGAAGGAAAGGCATTCTTTAAACTGTAATCAAATCTTTTTCGGCTCGCTTCAATAAAACTGCGTTTACCGCAACAATTATGGACGAAGCCGACATTAATAATGCGGAAAATTCCGGACGCAGTGTGATTCCAAATTTTGGATAAAGCAGTCCTGCTGCAACAGGGATAGCGAGAATGTTATAGACACTTGCCCAGACCAGATTTTGCTTCATTTTGGTGACAGTTGCTTTACTTAATCGAATAGCTCTTAAAATATCTGCGGGATCTGACTTCATTAAAACTACATTCGCTGTCTCGATTGCTACATCAGTGCCAGCGCCGATGGCTATGCCTATATCAGCTTGAGCCAAAGCTGGGGCATCATTCACTCCATCGCCTACCATCGCTACAAATTTTTTTTCATCCTGAAGTTTTTTAACATATTTTGCCTTATCTTCTGGCAAAACTTCGGCAAAGACCCGATCAATTCCGAGCTGTTTTCCGATTGATTCGGCTGTTTTTTTATTATCACCTGTTATCATTGCTACCTCTAAACCCATCTCTTTCATTCTTGTGATTGCTTTTTGAGCAGTTGATTTAATAGGATCTGCAGCCGCTACAACTCCTGCTATTTTTCCATCAATAGCAATAAGCATTAAAGTTTTCCCTTCTTTCAAAAGTTTGTCAATCTGGTTTTGGATGAGTGATATGTCAACTCCTCTACCTCTCATGAGTCTCAAGTTTCCAACAAGCACGTGTTTTTCTTCTTGTGGTGAGCTTGTCGAACCCACAACAATAGCTTCAACACCATGACCTGCAATGTTTTTGAATTTTTCTACCTTTTCTGGAATTGTGATTTTCCTTCGTTCCACCTCCTCAAGTATGGCTTTACTTAAGGGGTGTCCAGATTTTGCCTCTGCCGCAGCTATAAATCGAAGGACTTCTTTAGCGGGATCCTTCGACTCACTCCGTTCGCTTAGGATAACCGACAGTTTTGAAGGTATAATGTCGGTCACTTTAGGTTTACCTTCTGTTAATGTTCCTGTTTTGTCCAAAACAACTGCTTGAATTTTGGATGTTTGTTCAAGTGTTGCAGCATCTTTTATAAGAATATTGTGTTTTGCTCCAAGACCGGTTCCAACAGCTACAGCCGTAGGAGTTGCCAACCCTAAGGCATCAGGACAGGCAATAACTACGGTTGAAACCGCAAAAGTGAGAGCTAAAAGCAGTCCTTGACCTGAAATAAAAAACCAGATAATAAAAGTCAAAAGTCCTGCGCCAACTGCCAACAAGACTAAATATTGAGCTGCGCGATCGGCTATTCGTTGGCCAGGAGCTTTGGAGTTTTGAGCTGCCTCAACTAGTTTTACGATTTGAGCAAGAGCAGTATCAGCTCCAACTTTTGTTGCTTTAAATTTGACTGAACCAGTTTGATTGATAGATCCGCCAATTACTTTATCTTCGACATTTATGGAAACAGGAATAGATTCTCCGGTAACCAGAGATTCATCAATTGAGGTTTCGCCTTCGATAACTTCACCGTCAACTGGCACTTTATCGCCTGGTTTTAGAATAATAATATCTCCGATTTTCACTTCTGAAGTAGGGACCAGTACTTCCTTACCATTTTGAATTACTCTCGCTTGCGGAGGAACCAGATCAAAAAGAGCTCGCAGAGCTTCTGATGTTCCTCGTCTTGATTTCATCTCCATCCAGTGACCAAATAAAACAAAAGTCACAAGAAGTGCCGCAGCTTCAAAAAAAGTTTCACCACCGACAAAAAGTGTGATAAAGACGCTAAAGATATATGCGGCAAAAACACCGGTTGCGATTAAAACCATCATGTTTAAGATTTTATTCTTTAAAGCCCGCCATGCACCAATGGGAAAGATTGAACCAAATTTGAAAACGACAGGAGTTGTTAAAAGAAAAAGTAACCAATTATGGGGAATTGGGGTGGGGAGTTTGATTTTCAAAAAGTCAGTAAAAAGTGGAGAGTAAAGAAAAATATTGATATAAAAAAATGATATCAAGTCAGAAAAGAAAATTGGAGATCCAGAACCCGGCAAAAGCCTTGTTTTATACCTTGATTCTGCTTTGCAGAAAAAAATTGAAGAGGAATTAATTTTAACGCTCCAACGGGTAGGATCCAAAAAAGGGGTAGCAGTTGCAATGGATCCCAATACCGGAGGAATTTTGGC
>CAYJQQ010000135.1:0-3527 GCA_964372285.1 uncultured Gammaproteobacteria bacterium
AACTATTAACTATTTGGGTATTGATTACTATCGGATAGCGTCTTTATAATTATCAAGGTTCTCAACAGCCATGCCTACACCGCGAATCACGCAGAATAAAGGGTCTTCCACCACAAATGAAGCCACGCCGGTGTAATAAGTAATATATTTATCTATATTTTTTAGCGCTGATGTCCCTCCAGAAAGAACTATGCCTTTATCAACAATATCTGCAGATAGCTCCGGCGGGGCAAGGGCAAAAACCTGTTTAATGCCTTCGAGGATTTGTTTTAACGGCTTCTGCATTGCCTCATTGACTATTTTCTCGCCGATCTCTAGGATCTTAGGCATGCCTGATTGGAAATCTCTGCCTTTGACTTCCATAGTAGGCTCCTTACCTTCGGCGGTATTTTTCTCAATAAAAGCATTTCCTATCTTCATCTTGACCTCCTCTGCCGTACGCTCGCCGATTATCAGGCTATGTTCGCGACGAATCTGGTGCATTATCCCCTCGTCAAGCCTTGTCCCCGCAACTCTGACTGTCTTATAGACTACCAGTTGGCCAAGAGAGATGATCGCGGCTTCGGTTGTCCCGCCGCCCAAATTTATGATCATATGGCCGGAAGCCTGCGAAATGGGAATCTTCGCGCCTATAGCTGCTGCCAAGGGTTCCTCAATCAGATAGACGTCTGATGCGCCGGCTTGCTTGCAGGCTGAAACCACTGCTCTTTTTTCAACCTGACTGGCTCCACCCGGAATAGATATCATCACCTGCGGCCAGAGAACGTGCTTTTTTAAGGCTTTTTTTAGAAAATAAGTGATCATCGCCGATGTAGTTTTATAGTCGGCTATGACACCCTCCTTAAGCGGCCTTGATGCAACAATAGAGCCTGGAGTCCTACCGAGCATCTCTTTTGCCTCTTCGCCGACTGCCAAAATTCTTTTATCTTCGAGGGAATAAGCTACAACAGTGGGTTCATTCAAAACTATGCCTTCTCCTGCGACGTACACGAGCGTGTTGGCGGTACCAAGATCAATCCCGACCTTTTTTCTAAAAAACATATGGTTTCAGAAGAATTCGGAAAAATTCGGCTTGCATCAGCAGATATCGGAAAACCAAATAGATCGGATAAACCAGAAATTTCAAATTTATCAGTATTCTTCTGGTATCTGATTAAGCCGATGTCAGCTGATTTATCCGATCTCTTCCGATTTATCTGGCTTGTAATATTGTATAATATTCTGCTAATAATTTGATCTGGATATCAGATAGCTATCTATGAAAATATTTTACCGGATTACAATCGTTTGCGCTTTCTTGATAATCTTATCCTTAATTATTGCTTTTGCCAGAGGTTATCGGGTTGACTTCAGCAGGCAAAGTCTGACATCAACCGGCATTATCGCCATAAGCGCCTATCCAAAAGCATCCAAAGTATATATAAACGGGACTCTTAAAGGAGTAAGCGACTTAAATATTACTCTTGCGCCCGGCGTCTACGAAGTTGAGGTAAAAAAAGACGGATACACAACCTGGGAAAAGACAGTTTCGCTAAAGGGAGAATTAGTTCTTACCCTCGACGTACTTTTGTATCCGCTGCACCCCTCATTGTCACCACTAACAAATCTGGCTCTAAGCCGAGCTATTGCTCTAGATCAATCCGATAAAGTGATTCTATTTTCAGAAAATGACGATGAGGCAAAAGACGGCATATATCTTTTTGAAGCCAGCAGAGGGCCATTGTCCTTTTTCACACCCTTAAAATTGATAGCGCTTAAGAAATCGCTTAGCAATTCTTTAGGCGCTTTCAGCTTGAAAGAAACATCGGTTGAGGTCTCTCCAGACGCCAAAGAAGCAGTCTTCACCTTTCAAACTTTATCGGGGCAGGTGTCTTACCTTTTATCTCTTGACCCGCCGGCCGGGGCCAAGTCTGACCAGACAGGCGGAGAAAATATAAATTTTTTTGACATATCCTCGTCTAAAGATACTTTGGTGCAGGCCTGGTCTGGCCTAAAAGAAGACTTGAAGAGAAAAATTTTGGAAGCCTATCCTAGGGATTTTGCAAAAGTCGCCAGCGATTCATTCCACGTCATAGAGTTCTCACCTGATGAAACTAAGCTGCTCTACTTAGCCAAACAATCCATCACGCTTCCCCGAGCGATTGAGCCTCCTTTGATAGCCGTCAACCAAACACCTGAAGCAAGATCCATAGAGACCAATTCGCTCTATGTTTACGATAGAAAAGAAGATAGAAATTATAAAATCGACCTAACAAGTCCAATCTCTAAACAAAATATAAATTCATTAAGCCAATTAGATAAATTAGAAATTGGAAATTCTATTATTTGGTACTCGGACTCTAAACATTTGGTAATAAATGAAGGTAAAAAAATATCATTCGCCGATTATGATAATCAAAATAAACAGACTGTCTACTCGGGAGGATTTGAGGGAGGTTTTTTTAAGGTTACATCGGACGGAAAAATTCTCATACTGACAAACCTCAATCCTGAAGCAAATCGCTTGCCTGATTTATATGCCGTAGGAATAAGATAAACAAGACTTACCCAGTCATTCTAGATCCCGATTGAAACTGTACGACTTACGCAGTTATTCTTCGAGCGAGTCCCGATTAAATCGGGACGAGTCGAGAAGTTCTCGACAAGCTCGAACAGTAAGATTTTGCGTAAGTCGTATCTGGACAGAATTTAAACAACTATTTGTAATATTTGTAATTTGCTTATTTGTTTAATTTTCATTTTAGTCCTATAGTTGATAGGCTCGAAAAATATCCACGTTAAATTCATTTAAATAAATTTAAACAGATTTATTCTTTTGTTGTGGAGGCCCAATCATTCAGAAACTCTCGTGGCAAAAACGAGCAACCTTTTTAATGTAGTTCCCGGTGGCCAACATGTCTGCAAGGTTAAAAATTCTTTGTTACTTTTTCTTGTCAGATACTCTACTTGAGAAGGTTCAGCTATGACACTATTGACTACTTTATAAATGTACCTTTGGCCTTTAAAAAAGATGTCTATCTCGTCGCCTTTCTCTAGTTTGTTCAAAAGGTAAAATATGGCATTATAAGTTCCGACATTCCAAAAATAATCTGTGGAGTGGGCAAAAAGAAAAATATGCCCGCTTTCTCCTGGAAATTTTGTCCCTAATGCGTGGGCTACGCCTTTATTTAGTGCGTCTAGATAAATTTTTTCATCGGAGGTGTCGATATTTGACAATACTTTTGCGTTCGCAGCAATTTTCGCTATAACTATGCTAAAGTCTGGATCTTGTGGAACCAAAAACTCTACTTCTTTAATTTTTAAGGCTCTAGCAAGGAGTCCTTTAGGCTGGGATGGAATTTTTACTAACGAAGGTTTTTCGGCAATAATGAGCGTTTTACTCATGGTGATTTATAATCAGTATTTTGTATTTCTTTACTTGAGTGCGACAAAATGGCCAAAAATCCCCTGCTTGTCAAAGCTCGATTCTCCAACAGCGGTGTGAAGGGTGAATTTTCAATTTTAAAATCGGTGATTATCCTCAAGAA
>CAYJQQ010000136.1:0-3507 GCA_964372285.1 uncultured Gammaproteobacteria bacterium
ACAACTTCGATGTCCATTAAACGGTGTTTTAAGATCGCATAGGTAACTATAGCTACGAAGACAAAAGAACAATACGGTCCAACCCATATATATTTATAGTTCCCAAGAAGTATCAGGAATAAGTTAAAGTAGGAACCAATAAGTGTAGGTATAGTTGTGCCCAAAAGTATATATTTAAGTCTTAATTTATTTATTCCAAAACTCTCTTTAAATTTAACGTAAAGTTTATAAAAAGCGAATGACATGTAGGAGACAAAAAAGAGTGCAAATACAAGATAATGACTACCTAGTATGCTTTCCTTTCCCCACTCATGATGAACAATTTGTTGGATAAGTAATCCAGGTCTTGAAACTCCGTATAGAACTATCAAATTAGGAAGATGAATCAAAATTTTTTTGAAAGATGAAATTACCTGACCAGTAAAAACAAGGACAAACTGAACAAAAAAAGTTGCGATCAAGGTGGAGGTCAAAATGTACTCTTGATTCCAGAAATATTCGTGTCTCCCAGATGTTAATCTAAACATTAGGATCCCCAGGGTCCACAATCCCACAGCGCATGAAACTACAACAAAACATAAATTTCCTTCATTTTTTTGTCCTTTTTTAAATATAAAAAGTGAAAGAGAAAAATCGCAAAGAATGGCAAGGAAGAGTAGTATGTTTATTAGAGAGTTGGGTTCTAGCATTTTGTAATCTTTAAATAAATATTCATTTTTGTTTCAGGTTCAAATTCTATGTCCTTCTTATGCATCCCCTTAATGCGACAAGCTAGTTTCAGCATATCCTCAGGAGTCCTGTGATGTAAATACCACTCACCAAGCATTTCTAGATATGCTCTGGAATCATGACTTGCCGCGATGTTTGCTAGAAAAAGAGTCCCTCCTTTATTTAAACATCCAAATAAGTAATCTATGAATCTTTCTGCTGTTCTGTCTGTAAGATAGTCCAAAAAGCCAGAACCATAAATGAGATCGAGATTTTTCAAGTAATTCGGGACGATATTTTTTCTTACAATTGATAATATATTTGTATGTACCAAATTTATTTTTGGAATTGTACATCCATTTTGGGTTTTTAATATCCCTAAATTGCGGTCAATTTGATCAAGCGCAAGTTGCTCGGCATCAAGACATACAAATTCGATCTCCCCTTGTATTTGTTTTTTGCCTATTAGGTCTAGAATTTCTAAAGCAGGGCCACATGCAATACTTGCAATTTGGATGTCATTAGAAGACTTACTTTGAATAGACTCCATTATCATTTTTGCAAGATAGTTTCTCCTGTTAACATGAGCTCTAGCGATCGGGACAGATAACGTATAACGATCGATCATTTTCCCAAAGGTTGTAGTTCCTGGAAATCCGTCTTCATAGAGATAATTCATAACAATGTAATCACCCGCATAGCCTAAAGGTTTTCTATATATCTGCTCATTAAGTGGTTTATCTGGACCAATAAAATATTGGAGTAAGTTGACTTGAAAGAATTTTTGGTATTTTTGATAATCCGCTCCTTCCAAGTGTTTGACCAACTTCCAGATCCTTGAAAAATGGTAGTCTATTTTCCCAAAGACAAATTTCTTATTTTCCTGTATAAATTTTATCTGTTCATCATCAGAGGGTTTTCTCGCGTCAAAATTATCACACATGTTTTTATAACTAATTAACCATAGACGAAACTCTTTCACTGCCGAGATGAATTTTGTATCAATCGATGTCTCCTCAATCAAAGCGCCCCTCACAGAAGGTGATAAGTAAGATTCAGATATGTCATTATAGAGAACATCAGTCAATTTCTGTCGTTGAATATTATTAAGGAATTCAAAGGCAAAACCTGCCCTAGATGAAACCGTATCAGACCATACTAAATGTCCATTTAAATTAATTCGTTCATTACTATTTGGAAATTTAAATTCAAGAACAACGTTCTTTCTGGAATCTAATGAGATCATGAACCTCTTAAAACTTTCGCTTGAAAAACCTACTTTAACGCCTCCCAGCGATACATCAAGCAGGTGAAGGTCGTTCTGCGCACTGAGAGTAAACCCATTCTGCCTAAATTCGACAGAAGAACAAACTCTAAGAAATAATAATTTCTGAATTCTCGGAAAATTACGCCGATCGTTTTGTATGTCTCTATCTACTTTCATGTTTTTCTCTCAAGACAGAAAACCTTTATATTTCTTACTGAAAGTTCATGTCTAACAAGTTCCAAGGATCTATTTAGAACACCGTTTAAGTCTATTCTACTAAAGTTAGGTGTCATCGGCTTCGCAAAATCTAGAAGGTCTTTGGTCAATTTCTCTATTCGATTGGCTTCGTTTTCGATAACTTCTTGAAATTTTTCAATAAAGCCTTCTTCGTTTTTTCTTCCAGGGAGATATCTTGTAAAAGTCTTAATAGAAGTGAGGGGATTTTTGATTTCATGGGCGAGACCAGTTGCCAGTGCACCAGCAATTCGTAGTTGGTCAGTACGGCGAATTTCTTCTTGAAGTTTTTGTCTATCTGCTGCGAGTGTTTCAAGTGTCCCTTTAAAAAAACGGAAATCTACGAATCGCTGGATGCAGTTCTTTAAGGGCTGGAAGATAATAGATATTGTTAAAAGTGCAAGGATTGTGGTCGGAAGGGACCGATAGCCGATCGCAATTTGGAAAGCACGTTCTGAAAACCATACGACGATTAAATAGACAAGAGTGATTGAAGCTACCAAAATAGAGTAAACGAGACTTCTTTTGAAAACGATGTTTATGTCCAAAAGATGGTGCCTAATAATAGCGTACGTTGCGACGAGGGTGTAGATTGGAACTGTATAAACTACATAAGACAAGATCATAGGATGGGGGATATCGTAGCAGTAGAGAAAGGTGAGGGGTGCTACTCCATAGCCTAACATCGACGACCAAAAAAGATAACCAAGTTTCCTTTTTTGATCAGCTTGTGAGTTTCTATAATTTACATAGAGGGTAAATAACGATCGAAAAGAATATAGATAGAAAAAAAGGATAACAAGAATGTATAAAGGGCCTCCTCGCATCATTTGACGAAGCGGAGGATCTGGAACTACTCGATTAACAAAAAGTGGATTCGGTAACAAAAATAGTAAAAGTAACCCGCTAAAATAAACAGAATAGAGCCACCATTTATCTTTTTCTAATCTATCCGTGAGTATCAGAACAAACCTTGTGAAAAAAATAGGAATAAAAATTACTCCTATATGCATAACTCTCGCCAAAATGAGCGAGAGTTTCATATTGGGTATTATGGTATGCGTTGCAGAAATAAACGCCCAAAAGGCAATGGATATCGAATAAAGCGCAAATGTTCTATACAGCTCCTTGCGAAAGTCACGCATCAAGACAAACATTCCTAGGAAAGCTGTCGCAATTGCTGCTGTAAATGTTTCATATGCATATGGGTTCATGATCATAAGTTATCTCGATAGATTAGTTGTACCCAACCTAACCGCTGTCATTACTCCGATACTATATGGAATTGCGCCGTAGTT
>CAYJQQ010000137.1:0-3502 GCA_964372285.1 uncultured Gammaproteobacteria bacterium
TCTCTTTATCCGAATATTAGATTGATTTTTACATCACCCAAATCTTTGACTATCCCAAAGAGCCTAAAGGAGTATCTTAAAAGGAGCTCGGTCGATTTTATTGAACTGGAAAATTTCGATCAAGGATTGAAGGAATCCGATGTGATTTACCAAACGAGAATTCAAAAAGAGCGTTTCAAAAAAATTTCAGATTATAAGAAATACTTCGGAAGATACATAATTGATCAAAGCACCCTCGGAAAAATTAAGAAGAATGCAATCATCTTACATCCCTTGCCTCGAGTAAATGAAATTTCCCAAGATGTCGATCATGATATTCGAGCCCTCTATTTTCAGCAAGCCCAAAATGGACTCTATATTCGTATGGCTCTTTTACTTTACCTCTTTGACAAACGCTAGTCCCTCCAAAGATAATAAGTAAAATGGCCGACAAAATATATCTTTCAGTAGTTATTCCTGCTTACAATGAGGAACCTAATTTTAAAAAAAATGCTTTAGATGAGGTCTCGATTTATTTAGCCAAGCAAAGTTACTCATATGAAGTGATCATTGTTGACGACGGATCGGAAGATCAGACAGCCAAGTTAGCCGAGGAATTTGCCAATAAGCACGCAAATTTCAAAGTCATTAAAAACCCCCATCAAGGAAAAGCCGAGACTGTCAAAACTGGCGTTTTGGCATCTCATGGCGAATTTGTTTTATTTACTGATTTTGACCAGGCAACCCCAATTTCCGAGATAGAAAAGCTCTTACCTCTTTTCGCTGACTATGATATTGTCATCGGCTCTCGACAACTTCCAGGTGCCAAAAGAGAAAAAGAACCATTCTACCGCCACTTGATGGGTTTGGTATTTAATCTTATGGTTCAAACTATTGCTGTTCGCGGTATTTGGGATACTCAAGCCGGATTTAAATGTTTTAAAGGAGATATTGCCCGAAAACTTTTCACTAAACTTAAAGTTTATGGCCGTGGTAAAAAAGTCTCCGGTGCTCTAGTTACCGCCTTTGACGTTGAACTTTTATTTATCGCCAAAAAACTTGGATACAAAATCAAAGAAGTACCGATTATCTGGCATCATGTAGCTAGCTCCAGGGTTAATCCGATAAAAGATTCATTACGAATGCTCAGAGATGTCATTAAAATCCGCCTCAATGATCTCCGCGGCGTTTACGAGTGAAATCAAAAAACTGACTCCTATCATTGCTGTCGCGATCTTAGGACTTGCATTAAGACTCTACAAAATAACCGAGGCATTCCCTTTTGATCATGATCAGGAAATACCTGCTCAAGCTGCTTATGAGTTTTTTGTCAATCATAAGTTATCGCTTATTGGCCAAGAACTCTCATTTCTTGGCTTTTTCTTAGGACCCATTCATAATCTCATCCAATTTATCCCCTATGGGGTTTGTAACCTCAAACCAGACTGTGTGCCTTATTTTTATACAATTATTGGAACCTTAACGATAGTCCTTTTATATATCGTTTTAAAACGAATTTTTGACAAAAAAACCGCAGTTATCGCCTCGGCAATTTATGCTATTTCATTTGCAGCTATTTCTTTTGAAAGAGGGGTCAATAGCAATTTCTTCTTATTTTTGACATCAGTTGGCCTTTTATACTCAGTCCATAGATATTACTTAGGCCATAACTCCTCTTTGATCTTGGGGTCATTTTTAGCAGGGATTGCTACCGTTAATTTTAATCCCGTTTTTATCTTTTCAACTATCGCTTATTTTACCGCTGCACTTTTAAGAGATAGAAGAAACCCAGTTCTCTTTATTGCTTCCATTTGTGTATTTTTAATCAATTATTTTCCTCTTATTATTTTTAATTTTAGGCATAAAAATATTTTATGGGAAAATTTCCTAAGCTTTACCCATCAAGGTCAGATACCGGTCAATTATCTGGAAAAGGTTCTCTTTATTATCAAAAACATAGTAATTCCTTTCATCTCTAATTATCTCTTTCATGCAGCTAGTTTATTTTTTGTTTTATTTGCTTTATTTCTTATTACATTCGGTATATACACCGGATTTAAGAAAAGATATTCTCAAATTATACTGGTTTTACTAATCTGGATAGTCACTCCGATTATCGGCTTCACTTTTTATGGTGGTCATATCCCGGACTATTATTTTCTTCAGTCGGTACTGCCTATGATTGTATTGGTATCTATTGCTGTTCGTAAGACGCCAATAATATTCTTAATTTTTGTGATTGTTTTTTTACTAATGAATATTCAAAAAGCGGCTACCTTTAACTCAACGGTCCATTACAAAGCAAAAAAAGAGGTTGTCAATTTCATCTTTCATGATACAGAAGCCTCAACTTTTAACGTTTATTATGATTTTCCCGCTGGTCTTAATACAGGCTACTCCTATCTTTTCAAGGAGGCTGGTCGCAACCCGATTGAGGGGGGACAAAACCTCTACATTTTGGAATTATCGGATCCTACAAAATTTAGAAGATACAAATATCAAATCGCCTTTCCTAACAAAAAAGTAAATATCAAAGTCATTGGCTTTGTCCATGTGGTTTCTGTAAAATAAATGTCGTGTCACCATTTGAAAAGCTTCTCCTTTTGGTAAACATTGGTCTTTATAGTTTTTTAACTATTTTCTCCTACTCCTACGTCGACTTAAATCTGACTCTATCCAAAAACCAACTTATTAATTCTTTCGTCACTGCGATGCAGCAGCTTGGTTATTTTAATCGACCGGCCGCCTCCTTAATTTACTTATCTTTGATAGTGCTTCTTTTTTCATTTTTTATTCTTAATTTATGGCTGTTTTATAGAAAAAAAATCAGCCTGCAATATTTGAAAGTTTCTGCAATCACCAATACTCTCATTTTGATACTTGCCTATCCATTGTTATCATCAGACCTCTTCAATTATTTATTTGATGCCAAGATAATTCTCAATTACCACGTCAGCCCTTACACTCATCGGCCATTGGATTTTCCAAATGATGAGTGGCTAAGATTTATGCGTTGGATCCATCGGTATTCGCCGTATGGTCCCCTTTGGCTGGGATTCTCCGTGATCCCAGCAGCTTTAGGATTTGGCAAGTTCATTCTCAACTTTTTGGCTTTCAAAATTTTCATTGGTATTTTTCATTTGGTCAATACCTATCTGATCTTCAAAATCCTACAAAAGATCAATCCGCAAAAAATTCTTCTGGGGACTGCTTTTTATGCCCTCAACCCCCTATTTTTAATTGAAGGTGTAGCTAACGCCCACAATGATATAGTTCTGGCTACTTTTCTAATCGGCTCGATTTACTTGGCGACGGCTGCTAAAACCATCTGGTCATATTTGACACTTTTGGCCGGTACTTTAGTTAAGTACATTCCAATACTCAATTTACCCTGGTTGTTTTGGTTTACTTTCGGAAAAAGTAAGAATATTAAGCTTTTAATTATTCTCAATTTAGTCACCATGGCGATTTTTACTTATTTGTTTTCCTCTTTTCGCCTAACTGTTCCTTTTGTATCATCCGG
>CAYJQQ010000138.1:0-3496 GCA_964372285.1 uncultured Gammaproteobacteria bacterium
TCTTTCCAGTGATCTAAATTCCAACCCATGTTTTTAAATCCCTGGGTGGCGTGGGCAGAAGCACCTTCTCCGGCGCTAAGATCATCAAAAAAGAAGCTGTTTTTAATTGCTTTTTGCTTAAGTGAATTAGCTAGAAGTGTGTTTAGCTTCTTACAAAGAGCATCCATTTTTTCATACTCTCTGCGCTGTTTTGCAACTTGTTCTTGAACAAACTGTGGTTGTTTTGATAAATACGTAAGACTAAAGTCAGAAACTCGGCGTCCCTCTCGTTCATTTCTTTCTCTCTGTGATGTTATTGAGATTCGTATATCTTTGCCCTCTAGGAGTTTTTGCCTGATTACGTCTGGTAAATTTTTGTACTTTTTTACCTCTTCGAGTGGTGGTTTATCTTTTAGAGAAGCTTCTTTTAGTTCAGCCAAAGACCAGAAATTACCATCCAATTCAACTACTGGTAATAGGATAAGCAATTTAATTAAACTTCCTCTCTCTAAGTACGGCTCAAGGTTTGTAATTGGTTCTCCATTTTTTAACTTTTCGGCGTCCTTAACTATAGAGCCAGACGTTGGATAGTCCCAGTAAAAGTAATCGTAGGGCAGGTTATCGAGGTGGATGAGATTGCCATTTATAATATCTTGACGGAATATTTCTAAATATGCCTTCAATTTTAGCAACGGTAAGTATTCTTTTATTTCAGTCATAACTTCTTCTTTCCTAGCAATTTCGTTACGTGATCTTGTCAAGGCTATTTTATCTGGAATACTTATGACAGATCCTCTTTTTTCTAGTAGCTCTTCTACGTCTCTTAAGTCTGTTGCAAAGTCTTTATCAAATGGTTTCACAAAAAGACCCCTTTGCACAACTACATTATTCGGCGTGTCTAGAAGTGAAATATTCCCAACTTTTGGAATATTCACTTGAGCTAAGGTTTTTTGTGGTTTATTAATTTGTAGTTCGTTGAGATTAACATTAATAACGTTAGAATCTATTAAACTCGTATAGGTACATGCAGCATTTTTAATATAAGCCGCCTCAACTTCTGGAAATTCGGTTTCCACAGTTCGCTCTACAATAGTGCCACGAAAGTCTCCAACTTCTTCTTCTAATTCTACTCGCAGATCAATAATCATGCCTTTGTCATCAACCAATGGACTGATTCTCAGTTTAGTTATTTTGCCATCTCCTTTACTAGTTTTCATCACAACTTCTTTGGCATCCCTAAACAACGTAAATAATCCTTGACCAAAATAGCCAATAGTCTCCCTGTCTCCTAATTTTGTTGTTTCGCCAGGTATAAGGAAATAGTTCAATACTTCTTTTAAGGACATCCCTACAGGGTCTTCAATTCTCAAGCTAATATCTTTTTCAGATCTTGAAAATATATTTATTGAAACATCTTTATCTTTTAGGGATTTATCCTTAATAACGGCATCGTGTGCATTTTGAACTAGCTCCCTGATAAACAAGTACGGATTATTCACGCTTTGGTAATAAATGGGGTGGATTATCTCTCGCTGAATATGGTCTTGTTTTTTATCATTTGTTTTCTCTCCCACGAAACTAGTAAATTCACTGGCTGTCCCACTAAAATCTTGTACTCTGCTTTCATTTAAACGTTTTGTTTGAATTAATCGAGAAAGTGTTATCTCGCCAGATCCAGCAAATGGAATTGGTTCGCGTTCTTTACCGAAGCCGGATTTCTCATCTGATCGCATATAATCAAGAATCGGACGGATCTTTTCTGGAATAAGTTCGCTTCCAATTGGAGTTTTGGAACGAATTATATCCCAACCCTTAACCTTACGATGATCAGCATCGTAGTCTCTATCTTCATCAAAAGTTTTACGTAAAGATTCTTTCTTTGGTTCGGGTAAAACAGAAACTTTCTCTTGGAAAATTTTTATAAACTTTTCTATAAAGTAATCCGTCTCTTTTTCATCATCATAATTTGGCAACATTTGAGATAAGAAGTCATAAAACACTACTTTATTCTCCAAAGTAAATCCTTCAAGACGGCTATTTAAATATAAAATTCTATCATCGTTAAGTAGCTTGGGATTTACAAAATTAATCCTCAGTAATATCGGAGCCATGATTCCAAATACTTGATCGCTTAATTCCGCACAGTGGAAAGACTTAGCGATAAATTTTTCCATCATTTCCTTTTCTTGTATTTCATAACCTTCTAAAACACGGTTCATAATGGATGTTTTTTCCGCAGAAAGACCATGGTTTGCTATTAATAATCTCTGACTAGAAAACCATATTGATTCACCCGATAAATTTTTCGATACACCCATAAAACTAGTGCTAAACTTATCAACAGAAAAGGTCAGCATTCTTTTCGTGACAACAGTACCCTTAGCATCAATATAGTAACAAGGCTTTGTTTCTTTCTTATCCTCTTTAATAGAATCCTTGCTTTTTCTAGAAAAACATCTCCATAACTTCGTTGAGGGGTCGTAGGTTATTGAACTAAAAACCTCTCCCTCTATAACTGGGCTGCCATCATTCCTATTAATATAAGCCACTATTTCTCCTAGTTCTTTGTCTCTGCCGAATTTTATCTTCCAGTTATCGCCGTGGCAAAGATCGATATCTAGTGGTAGCCATTGATCGCTCACAGATGGGTGAATTTCTCTTAGTTTCTTCATTTTTTCAGCTGACAATCTATTTCCACTTGAATCTATGTAATAAATATCACTAATATCACTTCTGTCACGATCAAAATTGTAATGGCCCCATCGTTCCATTGCAGAAGGGGAATCTTTACGTTGCAGTATGATAAAAAAGATTTCTCCATTATTTTCTATAGTTTTGTGAACGGTTTCATTAGGTTTAAGTTGAAAAATTTTGTTTCCTTTTTCGTCAAATAAAACAGTTTCATAGGTGCAAATTTTTGTTTCTTCGTATTCTCCCAAATCAGTTCGAGGCTTGCCAAGGGTTTTTGGATTTTCAACTGGCTGAACCATCTTCCATAACATAAATTTCTTTCTCCCCTCCTCCAAAACTTCTAAGTCTGCAAATTCGTACTCTAAAGCATCTCTCCAAAATTCAGCCTGGTAATCTTTTGTCAAATTAAGTTCTCTTTTATAAAACACTGTTCCGTCTTTTTTCAACTGAAAAACATTTTTCTTAGTTAAACTATAATCAATATTGATTGGTGGTTTTTCTGCATTAATTGATCGTTTGTGAGCTGCATTTTTCACAACCCTATAGATAAGCGGACTTTCTTTGTCTTCGGAGTGTTGTTTTTCTGCATATACTTTATAGGGAAGAAGTCCTTGAATAGCATGATATCTGAAGCCAATATCTAGATCTTCCATTGTTTTCAATAGCTCTGGATTGCTTGCCAATGTGGCAATATTTTTTATACACTGTTCATCACCGATGATATTTTTACCATGCAGTAATAATGATATAATCTTATTGGTAACATTCTCTGGGAAGTTGGGAATAATATACTCAAATACTGCATCAAAATAAGAGTTTTTAAAAC
>CAYJQQ010000139.1:0-3470 GCA_964372285.1 uncultured Gammaproteobacteria bacterium
CTCTATAAGTAAGAACTAAAGCTCGATCTAAAAGTGCGTCTTGTGAAGGTGTTAGATCACCCATAATTACCTTCATCAAAGCATGCAGGTCGAGAATCTTATTGGAGAGTTCGTCCGGTTCTGGATTAGAGGTCGCCAGATCAAAAGGATTAATTTTATAGTCTGAACTGCTTGAAAAAACAACAAACTCTCCACCAACGGACTGTGTCAATTTTTGATACTCGTTTTCAGGGTCAATAATCAAGACGTCAACTCCCATCATCAGAAGACGCGAAGACTCAAGCTTCACCAAAAAGCTTTTTCCTCCGCCAGACTTTCCTAAGATGACGGAGTTAGCATTTTCAAGGGTAAATCGGTCAAAAATAATGAGGCTTCCGTCGTGTTGGTTGATCCCGTATAAAATGCCTTCATTTTTGGTTAAAGAGGCTGTTGCAAAAGGAAATGTCATCGCCAACGAAGTCGTATCAATATTTCGCCACACGCCCAACTTATCGTAAAACATCGGGAGAGTTGATTTAAAACCCTCTTCCATCTCTAAGGTCGCCTGTTTGGCAATGATTAATAGCGAAGAAATGACCGAGTCTATTTCTTTGCTTACCTGATTCAACTCTTCCAAGCTATCGGCCGGGATGGTGACATACAGGCCAAACTGGAAGAAACGTTCAGCTCCTTTGGCAAGCTCCGCCTGAAGAGCAAGGGCGTCGTCGAGGGCTACCTGAACAGTCGGATCGACAACTTTTCCCGCTTTGATATCTCCTTCTATCGTCGCTTCCATCTCGGCTATTTTTCGTTTCAAATCCTCCAATACGGCTTTTGCTTCTGTCGGATAGATATACATTGAGATATATAAAGGATGGTCAAAAGTAATCAAGGGGTATAACCAATTAGCCGAAACATAACGGGGATAACCGACAACGTACAAAGTGCGATAATACTTCTCATCGATCTTTAGATGATTAAAGTCGACTTCGATGAAGGAGGGAGCAATGATATCCTTGATGGACACCGCTCCCTTGGCTAAAAATTCAGCCACGTTTTGAGACTGCGGAAGAGACGCTGCCTTTCCTTTGGCGCCGTTAGTTTTTTTTCCAAATAAATTTAGCATGTTAACCTGTGGTTAAAACCACATCGGTATAACTATCAACAGGAGCAAGCCTTCTGCCTGTAGGCGAAGAGTTATAGAGATTAAAAAATAACTCGGTCAATTCCTGTCTTTGTAGAACGCTTGCCCGCAGACCGATTTTTGATAATAGACGTATAAGATGATCTCTTTTTGGGTAAAGCGAGGTCTTGGCCCGACTAACTACGTATTCTTTATTAAGACTCTTTGTGTTAACTCCTGAAACACCCATCTCCAACGTGGAGAAAGGCACAACAAAGAAGAATCTTTTTTCCAATACTGTATTTTTTTTAACGATCGTTTTTATAAACTCTTTGTAACTTTGCAGTCTATATCTCATCAACTCGAGTTGTTGATGATTAATTTTTCCATCCAGATAGTCAAGATATGAAGATACATCCATCTTTTTAGACAGAATCAATATTTGGGTGGGAAACGATAGAGAATTTAAAAGGCTCGCGTATGCATAGATCATCGCAGACTGCTCTTCGGCAGACAACAGCCAGAAATTAACCGCGCCGACCTCGATGACCACAGCTGCAGAATAGTCTTTCATCAAAATAATATCGTCTTTTATCTCCTCTATTTCAACAAAGGACTGCGTTGATGCTTTTATTGGTGACGTTGGTTTATTAGCTGCCATAGATATAATACGAATGACATGAATCCTTATGCGAATGCCGCAAATGTGCTAATACCAGCTATGAAGTTAGAATTAGCATATTCGTATCATTCGCTTATTTATTTGCAGCATTCGTATTACATTAGTTCCTTGGAAAAGAACTCTAGAGGTTTTACATTTGACTCCTCAATCCTCAATTTCATTGTATCAAAAAAATAGGTGTTTCTAGGATCTTTAAACTCAAATGTATATTCAGAAGGCTGTAATGGATTAAAAGTTGCGAAAATTCCGTGGGGATTCGTCTTCAAGAGTCGCAACGTTGTCCCTTTTTCATCTTTTACGTAAATTAAAATCCCGGGAAGAGGAATAAGTTTATGATTTTTGACAACCCCGGAAAAGAAAGGTTTCCTTGAGACTGATGGTTGTTGTTTCTTCTCAACAACCGGAGCAACCTTCGGTTTGACTGCTGGAGATTTTTTTTGCTCTAGCAAATCCTCTTTTGGTTTTTGCAGCAGAGTCGCGACGGCTTGTTTCTTGGCGCTCTGGGACGAGGTATCAGATTTCGTTTTAGCCAGATATGCCGCCAGTTTTTCCTGCGATTCTATATGGGTCATCACGCGGTGGGGGTCGCTGACAAAAAACAAATTTTTTAAAAAATATATAGGCGAATTTTTTTTATGATAGATATACTGGGTCGGAGAGGTGAGTCTTTTGCTAATATTTTTAATCCAGACGTCCAACGGCCGCTCATTTATAGGAACAAAGGCTAAGGCGACCCCGACACCTCCGATTATTATTGCAAACAATATATTAATCAGAGGTATAGGAATAAGTTTAAATATGACAAAACCCGACGGAATAAAAACCACCAGATAAATAAACTGCTTTAAAGTAAGAAATCCTACCAGTTTGAATTCGAAGGATGTTATCTGCCTAGGCATCGGATGCTGTTCCATATTAAAAGTATAACTTAAAACTAAACATGAAACGTGAAAGAATCTAGAAGAAAATGAAGAGGTTTTATGTTTTATGTTTTATTAACGATAAGTTACTGGTTTTTCTTTTTGGGGAAGTAATAGACTGATGCGACGACCTTTCTGGTTAATTTTTTCGACGAAGACTTTCACCTCTTGTCCTTGTTTAAATTTTTCCTCGCCGCTCAACTTACTTATGTGAATTAGTCCCTCAATTCCAGGTTCCAGCCTGACAAAATAACCGTACTTCTCTTTCCTCACAATTGTTCCCTTCACTTCTTTATCTTTTGGATACTTTTTCTCTATATCCTCCCAGGGGTCTTTGGTCAACCGCTTGAGAGAAAGATTGAGTTTTAAATCGGCGGTGTTTTTTTCAACTACAACTACGTCGACCAAATCGCCTGTCTTTAGGTGTTCGGCGGCGTTCGCAACTTTTTCCCAAGAAATTTCCGAGATATGAATGAGGCCTTCCACTGTGTCAACCTCACAGAATGCGCCAAATTCAGAAACACCCAGAACCTTGGCTTTATAGGTTTTACTTTCTTTGATTTTGTCAAATTTTTCTTTTAGCTCCTTTTGAGAAATCCCCAATGCAGCCGCTTTTTGAGAGACAACCAAACGATTCTTCTCCTCGTCAACCTCCAGAATTCTCACTTTTATTTTCTGCCCCCCTAGTTTTTCCGGCTTGTTGATATACTGTTCTGTAAGCTGAATCTTGGGAATAACTCCCCTAATACCCATAAAGTCGATGAAA
>CAYJQQ010000140.1:0-3468 GCA_964372285.1 uncultured Gammaproteobacteria bacterium
TAGAGGGAATCAAATCATTCAGCGGCTCGCACAAATTCCAGTGGGACAACGCCATTTTTAATATTTACACTCCTGGAGTGAAAGATATTGAAATGACAATCCAAAATCCCACTTCCAACTTTTTATATTGCTTCCTTATTAGTGAAGAGTCCCAGATTTTCCTCAAAAACAAATCCCTGTGCAGTTTTGACTTGCTGAATTTATTATATATTTAGCTTAAACCCCTTATTTGCTAACCAATGATATTGAATAAAATGAACGGTAGTATGTTGATATATTTTGCGAAATCCTTCACCTTTTCCACTCTGAAAATAAATAAATCCTTCTTCGGGCTTATACTTCTTGATAAAACTTATCAAACTTCTTCCTATTGACTGTTGGGGAGACATTTTTACCTCTATCGGTATCGGCTTCCCGCTTTTATCGGAAATTAAGACAAAATCTACTTCTGCGCCTGATTTGGTCCGCCAGAATTTGGGAGTCTTGATAAGATCAAGCTCATTCAATCGTAGCCAACAGGCATTCTCAAATACATTTCCCGTCATTTGTCGAGTCATTGTTGGTTTAATTCCCTGCGCAATGTGTAAAAATCCAAGATCCACAAAATAAACTTTTGGCGATTTCACCAGCTCTTTTTTTACGTTGCTGTAAAAGGGTCTGACCAAATTAATTAAAAACGTCTTTTCTAGCAGATATAAATATTTTTCGACTGTTTTTTCTGTCAGACTCAATGTAGAAGCTAATGCCGCTCGATTGATTAAATTACCCACTTGTGCGGCGAGGATTTTGACTAAATTTTCTAATGCCCGCTCTTTCTCTAACTTTAATAAAAGTCTGATATCTTTATCCAAATAACTTGTATAAATTTCTCTTAATATCTCATTTTTTTCCTCTTCAGTTTCTGCTACGACTACTCGTGGATAACCGCCAAAGTTTATATATTCACCGATGATCCTTTGCCGCAATAGCGGTTGAGTAACCAGCGTCTTGGTTACATCAGCATAGACCAAGTCAAATTTTTCATTTTTAACCTGTAGTTTATAAGCGGCAAATTCGGTAAAAGATAATGGAAAACAGTAAAAGGTTTTCTTCCTCCCGGTTAACGGCTCGATTATTGAAGCTTTCAATTCCAGAGATCCAGAACCCGTTACAATAAACTTGTGACCTGTTTTTAAATCATACAAGCCTTTTAAGAATAATCCCGCGTTTTCCAATCGGGAAATTTCATCGATAAATACATAAGCTTTCCCTTTACCGACTTTTTTTTCAATAAAATCAATCAGTGCATGTTGACTGATGAAAAATTGTCTGTCTTCAATAATATCCAAGTTTAATAAGAGCGTAGGTTGATTTTTTTGCTGAAGTTCGTCTCGCAATTTTTCTATAATTGTCGTCTTTCCAGCTTGCCGTGGTCCTAAAATGAGTGAAATTTCTGGCGCTGTGAGATGGTGTCTAAGTTCAAAATAGACCCGTCTTGGTATAAATTCCATATTGAGTATAATTTTAGCAGGGATATTCCAGTTGTCAAATATAATTTTGACAGGTTTTTTACTCAATGGGATACCGAATAAAATTAATACGAAAAAATTTTTACCCCGTTAATCCGCCAAGAGCGGATCTTGCGGGGCGAACTATATTTCAAAGGTAGTCCTTAGACAAAACTTCGACGGTGAGCTCAGTCGAACCCGCTCGGTGCAGGCGTGCAAGTGCCCCCTTTATCTTGAGCAAATTCGCAGGAGCGAGCTCGCCGCACCATCAGTTTAAATGGACTATGAAATGGAAGTGGTAAATAAGCTAGAGCTATGGCTATTGAGCTAGATAGAGGTGAGGAATTGCGAGGACGAAAAATGAAATCTGTAGATCTCGATAGGGGAAGAGAAAAGATAAAATTAATGCACGACGAAGCCGAGCAATTTATACATCTAACCCAAATCATGTTTTGCAATCAATACAGATTGTTCATCTCTTATTTCCAATAATCTGCCGTCAACCGGAAAACAACCGGCAGCCGATAAAACTTCATCACTCATAACCATTATCGCACTGGGATTTTGTTTTCCAAGAATACCAAAGCCATATTGAGCTTTAAATCTTGAAGATCTATTTGAATTTGGATTTTCTCTCATTTCCTGTTGGACGCGATTGATTGAGTCATCTCCCTCGGAAATAGAAACAGTCACCACATCTATTTTATCTCCCCAATTTCTTTCTAAATACTGTCTTATAGATCCACGTTCTCGACAAATTACAGGCAAGACTGTAAATTGATATCCATTTTTATTACTTAAGCGAATAGGTCGTAATGTTCTTCGAGCCTCTTCATCTTCAATTTTCCTTGTAGGATGTTCAGCAAATATTTGTCCAATTTGTTTTCTAGCTTGTTCCACCCTTCCCTGTGCTATATCATCATCCGTTATTTCGCAAACAATTTATCTTCTTAAATGAACGATTTTTCCTTCATTATCTATGATAACTAAAGTATTGTGTCTTATTTCTTGGCCATCTACTATTTGTTTTTCAGATACAGTCCCCAAAAGGATATTTGTTTTAAATTGTTTTGCTAATTGCCGAATTTGTTGGAGAATTTTAATTAGTTCTAGATCCCCATCCGATACTTCAAATTCACCATTATTTGTGGGACTAAACGAAAACGGTTTCCTAGAATCTGCTTTTGTTGTTCTCGCATTTAAAGCTTCTACACCTGGAATACCAAAATCAATAATTATCTTATTGTGATTTACTATATCAGGTTTTTTAGTTTCCTGAACATCATCGCTGGGATAGAAGAGTGAGAACTCTGGTGTTACCAGTAAATCTAAATTTGGTTCATCCTTTAAAGCCTGTTTTATTGCATTTAACAAACTTGTTGCTTTATCTTGCTCTGCAAAAGAACAGAACTTTAAAGCGCCAACGGTTATTTCTCGTCCATTCCGTATTGATTCTTTGGCTTTTGCTGGATTTTGATCTTCAATCATTCTGACTTCTATTGCTTCTTCCATATTTTAATTATATTATTTTTCTGCTTTTTTTGCTTTTGCTTATTATTTGAAGATAATTATTTTTATATATAAAAACCCGCCTCTGGAGTAGGATAGAGCTTCATACCTTTCTCGAGAAATTTTTGATTTATTTAGTGAACGTTTTCAAAAAAATCCGAACAGATTTCGCCCAAAATAGGAGGATATTTTCAACTCCGGAGGTTGGATTTTATCGTTGACCATCTCGGACCTACGTGGGATCAAGATAGTAGGTAGAAAATATTTTATTCATGACCTGTTAGGACAGGTTGAAGTAGGTTTTAATAACTTTTTCATTTTCAATTTTTTCAGCGATGACGTAGCTTATATATTTTGCCCCCTCGACTATCTTTTTAATCAAAGCAATTTCTCTCTCACATTCATAGGGGAAAATATATACGCTCTGCTGGTAAGGATAAAAGCCGATATATTTTAAAAATTTTCTTAGATA
>CAYJQQ010000141.1:0-3453 GCA_964372285.1 uncultured Gammaproteobacteria bacterium
AGTTTATAGAGGGGTTCTTTAAAATTGGGTATTATCACGAAGGGTTTAATATCGCCTACATTATCAATTTGAGATATTTTTTTAAAGTAGGGGATTTTCATATGTGTCAGGATTGATTTATAGGAAATTGTGGCAAAATAAGTAGTCGAGAGAGCTTTATAGAGGAAGTAAAGATCAAAGGCAATTATGAAATAAGCGACGACTGCCGGATGAAAAGGAGAAAGCCAGGCAGGCATGGTTATCAGCGTCCAACTCATGACGGGTACAATCGCATCAAAGACTCGACTCAAAAAGACTGATCTGTTGACAAGTTTTGACATGTGCTGGTTACTACTATTATACAATATTAACCATTACACAACATCTTATACTCGCAGTTTTGACAGATCAACCGCTGGCTGCATTTAAAGTCAGACGCCTCAATCTCGGCGCGTATTTTTAGCAATTGCTTCAGGGTATCATTTAGCTGTGTCTTTGTACGTACAGTACTTATTTTTGTTGAGTTGTCAAAATAGTAGAATGACATCTTTACCTGGTCGACTCTTTTGGCGAAAATACCTGGGTTTACGGCAGCCAGAGCATAGATGGTCATCTGTAAATTCGAGTCGAGTTGTTTTTGTTTTGGGATGATTGATGCGGTTTTATAATCGATAATCTCTATGTTGCCGCTGCCCAGATCGTCTACTCTGTCAATTTTTCCCAATATCTTCAAGGATGGATCAATTCTAAAACTGAAAGGTCGTTCAAGAAAAATTGGGCGGGCAGTTAGATGCAGTTGACTTTTTAGATATTTTTCTAAAAATAATTTCGCCAGTTCTTTTGCTTCAAGTTCGTGTTTTTTGCTCATGAATCCATAGCTTATCCAGTTGTTATCCAGAAGCCGCAAAAGTAGTTTTTCCTCGATTTCTTCTTTAGATTTGAAATTATAAAAATCCCGCAAGGCATAGTGTACGGAGTTTCCTATAGACTGGGCCGCAGTCGGAAGAGTAGGTACACGCAAGATGTAGCGTAACTTAAAATGAAGAGGACAGATCTTGAAGGCTTCTATAGCTGAATAAGAAAGATAGTCGAGTTTTAATTTATTTGGGACTCTGCTTTCTTCTAAATTAATATCGGCGTGAGTCTTTTCCCAGGCAAAAAGTGGAATTTGAGAAGTCTGAAGATTGAGCAGAGGTTGAGATTGTCTATCAATACCTAATGACTCTGTGATAAAAGGGGACAGTTTCCTTTCTCTCTTGCCCTCGCCATAAAAATTAGAGGCCGACAGCACAAGTTTTTCTTCGGCTCTCGTCATTCCTACATAGAAGAGTCTTCTTTCTTCTTGCAGATGAAAATCACCGGTGGGCAGAGTTTCCTTAACGATCTGGTCCGGGATAGGGATCTGATCGCTGCGTTCTCTTGATGGAAATCGACCTTCGACAAGATTAGGTAAAAACACCACCGGAAATTCTAATCCTTTTGCCGAATGTACAGTAAGAATATTGACAGCATTATTTTCACTCCAGTCGATTTCTGCAGCCAGCGGACTCTCCCCCATGCTCATAGCCAGATCTAAGTAGTCAACAACCGCAAAAACGCTTGCGTCTTGATGAGTCGCTTCAAAACTTTTGAGTTTGTCAAAAAACTTAGTTATATTCAAAGCTCTTCTTTCTCCTGACTGGGTTTTATATTCCACAACCTGTTTTAGGAGACCGCTATCAATCAAAAAATAGTAGAGGATCTGTCCTGCGGTTTCCTTATGGACGAGTTTTTGCTGCTTGTGGACCATAGAAACGAAATTTTTTAGTTTATTTTTGGACTCTTCACTTATGTTAACCCAGATTCTGTCAGAGGTTTTTTGAGATTCACCCTCAGGGTGCGTATTAGTTGACTCTCTCACCCTGCGGGTGATTGTCATATTCTCTATTTGTTCAAATAAAGATACGTTTGATTTTTTTGCCGCATTCAAGACGGCAATAAGATCGCGGGCGTCAAGCTGCCATATATCCATCGATAAAACACGGTAAAGGCTCACCGAGTCGGTAAAATCGTACAAGACCTTTAGATAAGCGATAAGATCCTTTACTTCCGGTTTCTGAAATAGAAAACCCGGACCCAAAAATTGATAGGGAATTCTGGCTCGCTCCAGGGCTCGAATAAAGGCGTCGCTGTGGTTGTTGGCTCGAACGAGGATGGCAAAATCCTTATAGTCTTTTTTATACTCGTTTTTGTAGTTACGAATATAATAGACGACTTTTTCAGCTTCGTCTTCAACCTTTTCGCAATGAATAAGCTCGATCTTTTCTCCCTTGTGATTCTGTTGAGCATGCAAATTTTTACTGATACCTAGCTGGGCTTCAAGAGTATTAGGATCGTTATGCTTTATCAGTCGGTAGGCAGCGTCCAAAATCGTTTGAGTACAACGATAGCTTGTCGTTAGGATGATGTGTTTTGAATCAGAGTAATCTTTCATAAACGAGAGAATATTTGAGATTGCGGCTCCCCTGAACTTATAGATTGACTGACTATCATCTCCTACAACGGTTAGATTTGGATTTAAATTCGCTGGGGCAATAAGTTTTATTAGCTGATATTGAGCTAGGTTTGTATCTTGAAACTCGTCAACTAGAATATACTTAAACTGTTTTTGGTATTTTGCCAGGATCGACTTTCTTTTGCGAAAAAGCTTGAGAACGTTGCCTATAAGGTCAGAAAAATCCATCACGCCCTCTTTTAATTTGAGTTCCTCATAAATCTTATATGCGTGGGCTAGTTCTAAGTATTTTTTAACCTCTTCCTTGTCAACCTCGGAGGTTTCTATGCTATTTTTTACGAAGGCTAAATAGCTTTCGCTTGATATATCCTCATCCTTGAGTCTTCCAAAATGATTTATCAACCCTGCGATGAATTTATACGGATTACCGCTTGGTCTAAAATAATCCAAATTAAAATGCCAAAAATTTTTTTTGACAAATAAGTACGTTTCGGCATCGGTCATGAGTTTAAAATTTGGGGCTATACCAATGTTTAAAGATTCGTTACGTAGAACTCTGTCAGAAAATGAGTGAAAAGTAGAGATCCACAGACCAAAAGTGCCATAAGGCAAGGCAACGTCTACCCTTCGTTCCATTTCACGAGAAGCTTTTTCGGTAAATGTTAAAGCAAGAATTTCTTCCGGTTTTGCCAATCCTTGCGCAAGTAGACGTTTGATCCTTTCTGTAATTACAGTCGTTTTTCCAGTTCCGGCACCGGCGATGATAAGCAACGAACCTTTATCATGTTCTACTGCTTCTTTTTGTTCTTCATTCAATAAAATCTCTTCATTTTTCATGACTTAAATTCTATCACAGGGGAGAACGAGTAACTATTCACTTTTCTCCAAAACTTTTATTGTTCGAGCCCCGATGAATATCGGGGCTCGCTAGAAGAGTAACGTTGGAAAGAACTGAATAGTTACCGGTTTACCTCTTGACT
>CAYJQQ010000142.1:0-3449 GCA_964372285.1 uncultured Gammaproteobacteria bacterium
ATAACACACTCTTTCCCTACACGAACGCTCTTCCGATCTTGCCGATTTGAAGGGTCAGGTTGTGATGAAAAATACGATTGCGATCGGTGCGACGCTTGCGGCTTTGGGAGTCGATCTTGCCGTCTTAAACGAGATAATAGAAAGTCAATTTGCGAGAAAAGGCCAGACGGTTGTAGATTTTAATAAGAAATTTGCCGAAATGGGTTATAACCACGTAAAGCAAGATCACGCTCAATTTGTTAAACAACTGTTAATGCAAAAGAATGAGGAGAAACATCTTTTGTTGACAGGGAATGACGCTTTTTCCCTGGCCTCGATAATTGCAGACTGTCGAGTTTATAGCGCTTATCCGATGACTCCTTCATCTACGGTTCTGACTACGATGGCTTCTTGGCAAGAAAAAGCAGGAACAGTGGTTCGTCATGCAGAGGACGAAATATCGGTAATAAATACGGCTCTTGGTTCATCCTTCAGCGGAGTTCGATCGGCTGTTGGGACTTCGGGCGGCGGATTTGCTTTGATGGTAGAGTCGATATCTTTTGCCGGAATTGCGGAAATCCCAATCGTCATCTTTCTTTCGCAGCGAGCCGGGCCGGCAACCGGAATGCCTACCTGGACAGAGCAGGGGGATTTGTTATTTGCTTGTTTTGCCGGGCATGGTGAGTTTCCGAAGATTGTTTTGGCGCCGGCTGATGTGTACGGGATGATCGAATTAACGGCAAAAGCCTTTAATCTGGCAGACATTTACCAGACTCCGATTATTGTTATGTCAGACATGTTTCTTTCAGAATCTCACAAAACGCTTACGAAATCTTATCTTGACCGTTTCTTAGCCGAATATAAAGTAGATAAAGGAAAAACATTAGATCGAGATCAAATATCAAATAGCAAAAATCAAAAATATTTAAGATATCAGCTGACTGAAGACGGAATCTCTGATCGATTAATTCCGCGTGTGAAAGGATTTTTTTATCAGGCCAATTCCTATGAACACGTAGAAGACGGTCATACTACCGAAGAAGCCGTAGCGCGAAAAGACCAAGTCGATAAAAGAAATAAAAAATGGCAGACTTACTTAAAGATGCATTTTAAACCGCCTCAAGTTTTTGGCGATCTGGAAAAAAGTGATATTGTGTTCGTATCCTGGGGTAGCACGCAAGGGCCAATAATCGAAGCGCAAAAGACATTAAAGGAAAAGGGCATGGAGACGGCGCTTATTAGTTTCACTCATCTTTATCCGATGGACAAAGATTCGATTTTGCCGCTATTTAATAATTCTAAGCGTTATGTTTTAGTTGAGAATAATTCGCATGCTCAATTTGGTAAGTTATTACTCATGGAGACGGGAGTTGAAATAAAAGAAAAATTTCTAAAATATGATGTCCGACCTTTTTGGACGGAATAGATAACAAATCATTAAACACAAAACACTTAACATGTAACATTTGAACGAAGACATTTATTTTAAATATTTTGTCTATTGTTACATGTTTTATGAAGTTATGGGAACAATACAAGACTTTACCGGTTATACTCCAACCTGGTGTCCGGGTTGCGGAGACTGGGGAATTGGAATTGCGATAAAAACCGCGCTAGTTCAGATGGGTTTGGACCCGTCTTCTGTCGTTGCGGTTTTTGGCATCGGCTGTTCAGGCAACATGAATGATTTCTTAAATGCCTATGCTATCCACGCGCTCCATGGCAGAGCTTTACCAAACGCAATTGGAGCAAAAATAGCTAATCACAAGATGCCGGTTGTGGCAATCGTCGGTGACGGCGATTGTTACGGTGAAGGAGGGAATCACTTCATTCATGCTTGCCGTGGTAATCATGACATCACTGTCATAGTTCATGACAACGGAGTTTACGGATTGACAACAGGTCAAGTCGCTCCGACCTCTCAAAAAGGATTCAAGTCCAAATCGACGCCGTCTGGAATCATCGAAACTCCTGTAAATCCATTGACGCTTGCCTTGACCCAGGGAGCTACATTTGTTGCCCAGACATTTGCGGGCAATGTGAATAATGTCATCGAGATGATAAAAGAAGGGATAAAACATAAGGGATTTTCTTTAGTCAATATCCTCCAACCCTGCGTTACATTTAACAAAGTGAATACCTATCAGTACTATATGCAACATAGTTATAAACTTCCAGACGAATATAAGAAGGATAATTTGGAAGAAGCTATAAAAAAAGGTTTGGAGTTAACAACCGAGGAAAAATTTCCTCTGGGCGTTTTGTATCAAGTTCAGAGACCAAGCTTTACAGATGAAATACCACAGCTAAAAGAAACTACATTGTTGGAAAAACCTAGATTCGTAAACTTTGAAAATTTATACGAAGATTTTATCTAGTTAAAAGTAAATATATTTGAACGATCAATTATATTTAGACTATACAGACAGTCTAAATTTACCATAAGTTGACACTTAGCAATTAGTCTGTTATACTGCTAATTGAAATGTCGATATTATCTAGAGCTTCAGAACAACCAGTTTTTCCGGTAATAGCGGTGCGAGACGCTATAGTCTTCCCCGGTACTGAAAACGTCTTAGTTTTTGGCAGACCCAAAAGTCTGGCAGGAATAGAGGAAGGAGTCAAACGAGGAAATAAAGTAATCTTGACGATGCAAAAAAATTCTTCTACCGATGACCCTAAAAAAGAAGACCTTTATGATGTCGGTGTGCTTGCTACGATTGAGAAGACTGTCGCTGGCGAAAAGGGTGAGATGAATGCTCTGGTTAAAGGAAGAGAAAAAGTAAAGATTGTAGAGTACACAAAAGAAACTCCTTATTTAGAGGCAAGAGTTGCAAAAATTATCGATAAAATTGGCGATGATGAAGAGGTGCAAGCTATGGCAAGGCATCTTGTGGCACAGATAAAAAGGGCAATAAATCTTGGTAAGACTGTTGATTTAGTCTTTCTCATGAATATCATCAACATCTCAAATCCTCAAGATTTTTCCTATCAGATTGCGGTAGTTCTGGACATAAAGACGGAAGAGCGCCAAAATCTCCTTGAAGAATCGGATCTAAAGCTAAGACTAAAACATGAAATCGACTATATCAACCGAGAGATCAAAATATTAGAGATAGAAAAAAATATTTCTTCAAAAACCCAACAGAAATTTGAGCAGGGGATGAGGGAAACTTTTCTCCGAGAGAAAATGAAAACAATAGAAGAAGAATTAGGCGGAAAGGGTGAAGAGAGGGACATCATGGATTACAGGGAAAAAATTAGGAAAGCCAAGATGCCAAAGAATGTAGAAGAAAAAACATTTAAGGAGTTAAAGCGACTTTCCCAAATGTCTCAATTTAATCCCGAGGCTTCCTATATTCGAACCTATCTAGATTGGTTAGTGGAATTACCCTGGTCTGTGGCGTCTGCCAACAATGTAGACATCAAGCTTGCAGACCAAATTCTGGATGAGGATCACTATGGATTAA
>CAYJQQ010000143.1:0-3419 GCA_964372285.1 uncultured Gammaproteobacteria bacterium
GAAGGGCGAGAAAATCGCGCGCGCAAAAAATAAGCGAGGCCGAAGGCCGAGCGGTAAAGATGGCGCGGCGAGTGGGTGGGGGCACTCGCCGCGCTACCTTTGAAATATAGTTCGAATTTTTTCGTAAAGAGACCGCTCTGGTTCGGGACGAATCCGCTCTATCTCCGCAAGAAAAATTGAGCAAGTTAGGCAGTTTCTTAATCAAGAATCTTTTTGATCTTTTCGACGATGTCAACATTTAGGTAAGTCTTAATTTTAGAAATCATATCATCGATCTGCTCTTCATCTTTTATGATATAGTCGCTGGCACCTATTGATTCGGCGGTTTTTTTTTCGCCTTTTAGGTCAGTTATCATAAGGATTGGGGTATGTTTAAAAGCAAGAGTGGCTCTAAGCTGTGATAAAACGTCAAAACCGTTTAATCCTCCCGGAAGCATGACGTCTAGAATAATCAGATCGGGATGATAGTTTGTAGCCATTGCCAGACCTTGGGTACCAGTGAATGCCTGAAGAACTATTAATCCTTCCTTGACAAGTTTATCAAAGTAGACTTGCTGCAAGAGTTTATCATCCTCGACAATCAGAATTTTTTTTGCCTGTGCAGTCATAGTTATTATATTAACAAAAATTTGAGTAAAATATAATTATATAAAAAGGGGAGATAATCAATGCTAAAAATATAGCAGAAATCATAATCAAGGTAAAGGGTAAAAATGAAGAAGATTTATTCACCAATATTTTAGGTGCTTTTACAGAAGTAATTACAAAAATAAATAAAGTAGAAGGCGAAAAAAAATCAATTAAAATTACAGGAAAAAATTTACAAGAATTATAAAGCTAAATTGGTTTTTTGGTATATGGTTAAATTGAAAGGATTTCAGTTAAAACAAGTTGACAAGGCTGAATACGAGTTAGTAAAAGACTACCAAGGCGAAACGTTGAGGATATTTGCCGAAGAACAGTTATTGACTAACTTAGATCAAGAAGTGTTTATCCAAGGAAGAAATGTGGCCCGACTGCCCGGCCTTGTTGGCCCAGTTTTTATAATGCCAGACGCCCATTTGGGTTATGGAGCGCCAATCGGTACTGTTTTTGCCATGGATAAAGATGCAGGATATGTATCTCCTGGAGCAGTCGGTTACGACATAAACTGCGGTGTGAGGTTGATTACTACGAATATTTTTTACGAGGAAGTAAAAAAATCAATCGAAAAACTGGTCGATCTTCTATTTGAGTATGTTCCAGCCGGAGTTGGCAGAAAGGGTTTTTTGAAAGTCAGCAGGGAGGAATTAAGAAAATTAGTTACAGATGGTGTGGAATATCTTGTCAAAATAAAAGGAATTGGCTGGCCTGAAGATATTGGACATATAGAAGAAAATGGTAAAATCGCTGGAGCAGATTTTTCCTTTGTGTCCAAAGAAGCTGTTGACCGAGGGATAAACCAGCTTGCTACACTTGGTTCGGGTAATCACTATCTTGAGATACAGAAAGTTGAAGAAATTTTTGACTCCCAAGTCGCCAAAAAATTAGGTATTAAAAAAATTAATCAAATCGTAATCATGGTTCACTGCGGATCGCGCGGATTTGGACACCAAATCTGCACGGACTATTTGAGGATATTTGAAAAACATCTGTCTGAATTTAAGATTGTCTTAAACGACAGACAGTTGGTTTGTGCGCCTATTCGCTCACAATACGCAAGGCAGTATCTTGCCGCGATGGCAGCTGCGGCTAATTTTGCTTTTGTCAATCGGGAAGCAATAACTCACCAAATAAGGCGAGCTTTTGAAAAAGTAACTAACAAGTCAGCAGAGGAGCTTGGAATGAATCTCGTCTACGATGTGGCTCATAATATTGCTAAGTTTGAAGAGCATGAGATTCCCAATAATCTTAAAAATGGCAGGGTAAAAATAAAAGTACTGGTTCATAGAAAAGGCGCTACGCGTTCATTTCCGGGTCAACCTGTGATAATCGGGGGTTCGATGGAGACAGGAAGTTATCTTTTGATTGGTGGTGAGGGGGCGATGAGAAAGACATATGGATCAACCTCACATGGATCTGGTCGAACAATGTCTCGAGCTAAGGCAAAAAAGATGGTACACGGACAAAAGTTGTGGCAAAGCATGAAAGATAGAGGAATTATTGTAAAGTCTGCTTCCTGGGCTGGCCTAGCAGAGGAGGCAGGATTGGCTTACAAAAATATTTCAGATGTGGTAAAATCTATATCGTTGGCAGGGCTTTCAAAGCCGGTTGCATATTTTAAGCCGGTAGGAAATATTAAAGGATAACTAAAAATATTCAATTCCCAATACCCAATTTCCAATTTTTTTTTAAATTAGAAATTTTTAAATTTGAAATTTATTAGAAATTAGGAATTAGATATTAGATATTTGTATGTATTATCATAGTCCAACTTACGGAAAAGTCGATCTCGCGAGATTGAAAAATATCATCTCTAATTTTATGGCTGCCGATAAGAAAGCAAAATATGAGATCATCGTTGGAACCGATTCTCAAAAGGTGAAAAAAGATATTTACGATTTTGTCTCGGCTTTGATTGTGCACAGAGTCGGGTTTGGAGGAATTTATTTTTGGAAAAGACAAATAACAGAAAGAAAAATAAGCCTTAAAGAAAGGATATATATGGAAGCTACGATGTCTTTAGAGACATCGGAAAACTTCATCAATTTTTTTAAGGTCAACGGAATTTCAAGATATAATATCCAAATCCATGTTGATATCGGGCACAACGGAGAGACGAGAGATATGATTACAGAGGTTGTAGGGATGATTCGAGGCAGCGGCTATGATGTAAAAATCAAACCAGATTCATATGGTGCTTCAAAAGTGGCTGATAGGTATACGTAATCAGCCATCCTGAGCGAGCGGAGCGAGTCGAAGGATGCCATTAACAAATAACTGAATACAAAGAAATTCCAAGAAACAACTCACAAGAAACAAATAAATCACAAGCTCCAACTAACAAGTTTTCCAAAAAATTTTAAATTTCAAACTTATAGTTAAACCCCTTAACTTGGTTTATTCTTTGTTATAATTTTTGAATGAATCTGCTTGCGTCTAAACTTCAAAATAGAGATTGCATTGGTATAGTGGCACCATCCAATCCACTTATCGAAATTAGCAAAAAAAAACTTGAAAATTTCAAAAAATATATAGAAAGTTGCGGGTTAAGAATCAAATCATCAAATAATTTATTTAAAACAGATAAATATAATTCGTCAGCTGGTACTCCTGAAGAAAGAGCTAATGATATAAACAAAATGTTTAGGGATCATGAGGTAAAACTCATTTGGTGTTTTCAGGGAGGCGATACGGCAAACCAAACTTTAGACCTATTAGACTATGATCTAATAAGGCAGAATCCAAAAATTTTCATTGGAAAAAGCGATATAGATGTT
>CAYJQQ010000144.1:0-3411 GCA_964372285.1 uncultured Gammaproteobacteria bacterium
ATACGCTCTGCTGGTAAGGATAAAAGCCGATATATTTTAAAAATTTTCTTAGATAGTCGCGCTTATTTCTCTGCAATTCTGGCACGTCGAAGAAGACTAAAAACCACTTTCCATTCCATTTCTTCTTTTTCTTCTTCAGCTCAAGTAACGGTTGAAGCGAATATTTTAGAATAACCGGTGTAAAGGAACTTTTTAATTTTACATAGACTTCCCCATCTTTTTCTTCTAAGTCAATTATCTCTTTATTTTCTAGATTCTTAAGGACTCTTTTTATTTTTACTCTAGGAATTTTCTTTTTTTTCAGCTCTTGAATAAGGCCGACTATACTTGAAAAAATGATTGGGAAGTTAGGAGTTACAAGAAATGTCCCTCCTAAAAGTATAGCAAGCCCTATCGCTGAAAGCACTGCTTGGCGTAGCTCACCATGCTTGAAGGAACCAGTCTTTGTTGGGGATTGTAATAGATCTTTTTTACTTGACATGAAATAAGTATACCATCTAGATCACGGCCGTTGACAAGATGGTAGATAAAGAAATGTTTAGTAAGATTGTTAAAACTATATGACGACCGCAGTTAATAAAATCAACATTTTCGGGTTGGAGATTGCAGCAATCTTGAGGAATTTAGAGGATTTAAGGGAAAGGTTCTGTTCTAACAACTTGATCTACCCCTGGAATTGATTTTAGGGAGTCGATTTTAATTTTTTAAGTTTTTTAGCAAAATCCTCGGGGTGGAACCAGAGTTGGGTGTTGGTTATAATCTCTGTCGTTGTGTGTTTTTTTATAGAGTGAAGCTGAAGACTTTTAAACAGCTGCTCGAGAAATAAACCTAGCTTATTGCTAATTGTTAATTGTTGATTGTTGATTGATTGGTTTTGATTTCTATTAACAATTAGCAATTGACTATTAACAATTTTTTTAGCGTTAGGGAATATATCAAATACCCACCTATTGGCATCAATAAACATCATATAGGCGTTGTCTTTTTGTATAAGCGGTTTCATCTGGAGGACTTCGTGGCCGACGTAGTCGGATCTTTTGCTGTCAGGAACGGATAAATCAGATTCGTCGAAGAAGAGATTGAGGCAGACTCTACTACTAACTTTTTTAGCTAAATCAGAAAGATCGGAATAAATCGGAAGTCGGATACCGGATAGATCTGATAAATCAGATACATCAGAATTATCTGAATCAGTCTGGCTTCTGATTTTTCTGACTTCTGATCGGCTCTGATTTATCTGTGCTCTCTTACGCCTTATTCCCAAAAGTTGAGCAAGAAATAAGGCAATAAATCTACCTGTAAATAATCTGTTTTTAGCCGTGACGATAAACAAGTCTATATCGTGGCCTTCATCTGCGTTCAACATCGCCACAGAGCCAGAGAGGCCAACGAGCTTGATTTGAGGGAAAAGCGAGACTAAGCAAATGTAAAGCTTAAATCTTAAGGAGTTGAGTTTGTTTTTGGAGATTTGATAACGTTTCTCGTAATTACTCCATTGTTTCATTGATTCATTGCTATTTTTGATCTTTGATTTTTGATATTTGATATTTTTACCATACTCCCCCAGAGTATATCGGCCCACATTGACAGCAGAAGATAGATGATTGAAAGTAGATGGTTGAAAGAGATTTTGCATACCCCAGCATTTTCTATCTTCTAACCTCAAACTTCTATCCTCTATCTTCCATCCTCCATCATCTATTTTCCAGCTCTTCACAAGGCTCTTTTTCTCCATCTTTTTCAAAATGCTCACCAAAGCTTGTTTTGAGGTCCTTTTTTTGAGAAAGGTATGAATATCCTCAAAAGTTGGAGGGTAATCGAAGAAGGAAAAATAATTTAACACGTCTAACATTGTTGACCGTTGATTGTTTTTTGATTTAAAACTATTAGCAATTAACATTTAGCAATCTAATTCTCCCACATTGTCATCTTCTTGACAAGAAGAAGAAGAAGTAAGATGAAAAAATGCAAGAGAATCCTGCTACTGACCAAGAATTACTACCTGGAAATAGTGCTGAAATAAAAGGATTATTAAGACGACTTGAAGATCTGGGGTTGGGTAGATCGATTGTAAAAAGAATTGAAACTCCTCCTCTCTCAGGAGATCAACAAAGACTAGGCGTAGAACTGGAGTCTGAAATAGATTTTTTATACTTAGGCCATATACTTCCTGCAAATGAGCAAGATTCTGCCCATATCATTATCCAACCTGACGGACGCATACTCTATATTGAAGAAGATATGACAAAAACAAGGGATATTTATTATAATCATTTTTCTAAAAATGGGCTCGCAGATATTGCTGCAGTGTACAAACCTGATCACTTTCCTAACTTAGCTGCTTTTTTAAACCAGTGGAGTCAAACTCTTTTTATTGGTAGGATTTACGATAGCTTTAATCCAGATCAAACAGAAATGGTCTTGCAAAAGTTGAGTTCATCCCTAGTAGTTGCCCGAGGACAAAGAGAAAAAATTCTCCAAGCAAAACAAAAATCAGAAAGACAGGTAATTGGGGGGCTAAAAAATTTTTTAGACAATAATAATTGAGGCTGGTAAGCCGAATTTTGTTCGAGTTATTTCTAAAGTTAAAGGGGTGTTAAAGGAATTTAGAGGAAGTTAGAGGAAAAAGAAATTATAGCGAAGGTAAACTTACCTACGAACCTCGCTTTTGTTTAAGTACAAGCCAAATAAACTTGATTAAACGCAACTGCCTGCTCCATCTCCAGGGTTCTATGAAGAGTCTGAATAACCACTCCAGACCCAATGATCTTATAATTTTCGGCGGTTGAGGGACGACGCCTCCAAAATAGTCAAATGCTCCACCCACCCCCATGCAGACAATTCCGGTAAAATGCTTTTTCTGATGGTCTAACCATAATTCCTGCTCCGGAGAACCAAAAGCAGCAAACAAGAGATGGGGCTTAAAACGGGAAACTATAGAGAAAATATTTTCTTCCTCGGATTTTAGCGGGGTTTTAATATTTTTAATACCCTCGACCCCGATAAATTTAGCCTTGCTGTAGGCACGATTATAGCACTTAGCGAGCTTGATTGCTAAATTTGGCCTACCTCCAATGAGAACCACTCTTAAGCGTAATTCATAAGCCAACTCAATCAGATTCTTCATCAACTCTACTCCCGTTAATCTTTCAGCCTTAAAACCTAGTATTTTGCCTGCCAGGACAATCCCAATCCCATCAGCAATCTGGATTCTGGCTGCCTCAATAGTCTGTTTAAATTTTTTATTTCCTTGGGCAACTATGACATTTTCCGGGTTTAGCGAAACAATTTGGAAATCGCCAACTGGCTGGGATAGGTACTTTTTAATTTGCTCTAGGACTTCAGATTTACGCATAAAATTGATATTTATTCCAAGCACGGTTTTTTCTCTCATAATTTATATTTTACTAT
>CAYJQQ010000145.1:0-1401 GCA_964372285.1 uncultured Gammaproteobacteria bacterium
AGTTAAAAGTCTAAAGTCAAAAGACCAAAATAGTTAAAAACTTCTAACTTCTAACTTTTAACTTGAATACAATATCTCCTTCAATGTCTGTCCTCCTCACTTTTACCTTTTGGGCTTGTAACATATCTAAAACTTTCTGGGACGGGTGTCCATAGGAGTTGTTCTTTCCGGAGCTTATCACTCCATAGGTAGGGTCTGCTAAGCGTAGAAACGATACTGTTAGTCCCTTTTTTGAGCCATGATGAGGAATTTTGAGAATATCATATTTTAGTTTAGGCCGATATTCAGATCCGAAAGCCTGGTTTAACAATTTATCAAATACAAGGGATGAAGCGTCTCCGGTGAATAGGATATTGCGACGATCCAAATATAGAGAAAAAATAAGTGAAAAATTGTTTATGTCCATACCTGTTTCTCTAAAACGCAAAGGAGTAGAGTTCTGAATAAATGTGTTTTTGATTACAAAATCAGCAGAAGGCCAGAAAAACTCAATCTCGGCATGGCCGATATTAACTTTGTTCCCGGCTTTGGGAAAGTCCAAATCAATATCTTCGACGTCTATTTTGTCGAGGAGTTTTCTAAAGGAGAGGCTTGAATTATAGACATTGCTCATCCAGAATTTTTTTATATCATAACGATCGATAAGATATAAAAATCCGGCAAAGTGATCCTTCTGGGGGTGGGAGATAATTGCAAGTTCAATCGTTCTGTCGTAAAAGGGCATGTATTTACCAAGGCAGTGAAGAATTTTTCTATCCGGGCCCGCGTCGATAACTACGTCGGTACGGTTTCTAATTCGAATGTAGGCTCCGTCTCCCTGTCCTACGTCGCAAAAGACCACTCTAGTTTGCGAGTTAAAATAGTTTGAGAGAAAAAGCAATAGAACAAGGAAAGAAGATAATATTGCTGCAATAGTCAGAGTTTTTTTGGAAAAAGGCAACTCAAACATAAGTTGTCAGATAAATCAGAAGGGATCGGAAGTCAGATAATCGGAAATCAGATAGATCAGATAAATCTGTTAAATCAGAAAAAATAACTCTGGTTTCATCTGGTCTATCCGAATTTTCCGGTATCCGATTTCTTCCGATCCTCCGATCTTTTCCGAACTCTTCCGGATTTTGCTTAAAATCTAAAATATCCAAAAGGTATTTTTGACAGCGTTTCGATAATAAAGACGATATAACTTAGAATGCCAAAGCAAATTAAGCCAGGAATTAATCCGAGTAAATAGTGGATTTTTCCCAAAAAAGCAGTGAGAAAACCAAAGACCATTAGAGGTGGAATCGTAAAAGATACCAAAATGTTAGAAAGAGGGGAGATGAGTGAAATTTGTCTGAAGTAAAGAAAAATAATCGGCGCTGTGAAGATTTGGGCAGCCAGCGTGAGTTTTAAGTTTTGCAA
>CAYJQQ010000145.1:1411-3405 GCA_964372285.1 uncultured Gammaproteobacteria bacterium
TTTGCAAAATCCAATACCACACTTTCAAAGGCCAAAAATCGGTAAATTTTTTTTTCCATTGACCAAAGATGACAATTCCAATGGTTGCTCCGTAAGAGAGCTGGAATGATACAGAGGATATCCATTTTGGCCAAAAGATGAAAATGAAAACAACCGACAAAAATAAAGAGTAAAGGACAAAGTTTTTTCTACCAGACAACAAAGCAACGAGCGTTAAAATACCCATAAAACCAGCTCTGACAATTGGGGCTTTAACTCCTACAAATATTATAAACAAAACAATGGTTAGTACTGTTATCAGACTGGATATAACTCTGCCAAAAGAAGCTGTAGCAATGGCAATAGTCGAAGCAAGTAAAGTAATATTCATGCCTGACAGGACGACAATATGTAATAAGCCGACGATCTTAAGCTGTTGGTAAAAGAATTTTGAAGTTTTCAGATTGACGCCAAAGAGAATGCCGTTTAATAAGGAAGCGTGAGGTTCGGGAAGATATGAGTTTATGACGGAGGTAAAAACTCTGGGATTAAATTGTTCCATTGCTAAATTTGGATTAAATCTTTTATCTTCTCAAATAGACTCTTGCCGACGACTTTCTTATTGAGAAATTCATCGATTGATTGATAAGGTCGATTCTGAATGATCTTTTGGGCTGTTACTTTACCTATGCCCGGCAAACTGTCTAACTGATCCAGAGAAGCGGTATTGATGCTGATCTTTTCTGTGGCTCCAAGAGTATTTGTCTCGATATTCGCCAGACTTTGCTGAATTTCTGCGGTTTCACCATTTTGGGTTTCTCTAGTGTTTGGTATATAAATTTTCTCCTGATCTTTCATCACTCTTGCAAGATTGAAATTTCGGGCAAAAAATTGACGGTCGGCTTCAGCGGAAAGACCTCCGGCCAAAATCAGAACATCCTTTAATCGAGCCCCAGAACTAATTTCGTAGACGTCGGCTCTTTCAACTGCGCCTGATAAGTCAACGAGTATTTTATTTTCAGTCAGCGATGCAGTTTTTACTGGTTCTAAGATTGGCAATTCTTCATTTTCACGACTTTGGCTTAAAACAAAGATAAACCCAGAGATTATTGCAATGGTTAAAGAAGAAAATAGCAAAAAAGCCTCAATTTTATATCTCTCAAAAATTGGTTGGAATGACTTTATTAATCCGTTCATTAATTTATAATTGAAGGTAAAAGAAAAAGAGTCAATGGATTATAAGCGACAAAAATTCAAATTTGATACCAATGATGCGAATTTTTATGCGAATGATGCAAATATGCGAATATGAGAAAACTACCTAATTTTAGATATGAAGAAGCCCTTTGGAAAAAGGGGTACATCGTTATCGGTGTGGATGAGGTGGGGCGGGGAGCTTTGGCTGGACCACTATACGTAGGGGCAGTCTGTTTTGACTTTTATAAAGATCGATACCGCATAGAAAAATTAGGTATAAATGATTCAAAAAAGCTTTCTCCAAAAAAAAGAGAAAAACTTTCAGATGTTATTAAGTCAGTTGCTTTGACGTACGCAACTGCCAGCGTAAGCCACTCGATAGTAAACAAAAAGGGAATAGTTGCAGCGACGAAGATTGCCCAGAGAAAAGTAATAAAAAATATACGGGCTAAACTAAACGGTAGAAAAGTATTCGTCTTAATCGATGCTTTTTATCTAAATTATCTAAAAGGCATCGGGCTTAAGAAGCAAAAAGCCATAATCAAGGGAGATGAAAAAAGTATTTCAATTGCAGCCGCTTCGATCATTGCAAAGGTGGAACGAGATCATAATATGATCAAACTACATCATAAATATCCTATATACTTTTGGAAAAACAATAAAGGTTACGGAACAATCAGACACATTGCTGCTATTAAAAAGTATGGTAAATCAAAACTCCACAGGGATTTGTTTTTGAGAAAGATTTTGTAGCTGCACATTATTCGGATGTTGATGCTGTCGTGTAAAGTAAGAACTCACAACTATGACAAAACCAT
>CAYJQQ010000146.1:0-3383 GCA_964372285.1 uncultured Gammaproteobacteria bacterium
ACTACAAACTAAAAACAAGCCCTCCGTGTCCACTCTTGGCTGAAGATGAACACCATGCTTCCCATAAAGGCCTCGATCGTTTCCACATCTGACTCGATCTTGTCGATATAGTGATACTTATATCGTAGCTTGCAGTTATCGAAAGATTGCATCCTACTGAAGGAATAGGTAGTCGCCATTTTTGACCTCGTTAATTCAAACCGGGTCAGAGAAATTAAACAACCTCCGCCTTGTGGCGGAGGTTTGATTTGTTTTAACGTGCCAGATTCCCCCTCCTAACGTGGCACGAGGACCTAGAAGCACTAGAACTAACTTATCAATATTTGGATTGTTTGTCAATGAAATTCATAACCCTTTATGATAAGACAAGTTGTATAATAATTCAAGCCGACAAGTGGCCTCGTGTTAAAAATTTTTGCAAGAATTTGGCGACTTTTTGCGTTATGTATTAATGGGGAAGAATAAGATAGTCGAAATGGTTGAAAAAGTAGCGAAAGGGGGGTAAAATGACTATACAAGGATATACTGTGGAACATCCATATAAAACTATAGAAGTAGCAATAAACAGATCTCTAAGGAATAATGAAATCGAATTCATAGAAGAATTTTCTTCTACGTGCCCCAGAGAAGAAGCGTATCTTGATTATGAAAGAAACAAAATTTTAGCCCATGTTAGGATTATGGATCTATTACATTTTAAAAACACTATCAACAGGCTTTCTGTTAAGTATCATTTAGAAACTAAAAATAATCCATTTGTTGAAGTCATCGAAAAAATAGAAAATATTAAAAGTTATGGAATAAAGGGAGGGAAAAGACTTTTCGTTGGTTACAATAGAGAGCGAAAAGTAAAAAACAGAGAGGAAAAAGAACAGAAAAGAGGAACTTATTTCTACGCTCGAGAGAATTCTTTCAAAAAAGAGAATGATAAATTACCTCAGGCTTTCGAGAATCAAATCATTTGCGGCGATAGTGAGAAAGTTCTTAAACAATTACCTGATAATTGTATAGATCTCATCTTTACCTCTCCACCTTATAATTTTGGTCTAGAATACAACACAACGGAAGATGGTATTAATTGGGATAAATACTTCGAGAAATTATATAGAATTTTCGATGAGTGTGTAAGAACTTTAAAATATGGTGGTAGAATTATAGTAAACGTTCAACCTCTCTTCTCAGATTATATTCCCAGTCATCATCTTATTAGTAATTTCTTTATTCAACGAAAACTGATCTGGAAGGGAGAAATCCTTTGGGAAAAAAACAACTACAATTGTAAATATACAGCGTGGGGAAGCTGGAAAAGTCCTAGTAATCCCTACTTAAAATATACCTGGGAGTTCCTAGAAATTTTTGCGAAGGGTTCCTTAAAAAAAGAGGGCCTGGCAAAAGATGTTGATATTGCAGCCGATGAATTCAAAAAATGGGTTTTGAGTAAGTGGTCAATAGCACCGGAAAGAAACATGAGGAAATACGGTCATCCTGCAATGTTTCCTGAAGAACTAGTTTATAGAGTATTACGCCTTTTTAGCTATAAAGGCGATGTGGTCCTTGATCCATTTAATGGCGTTGGTACTACGACAGCCGTTGCAAAGCGATTAAATAGAAAATATTTTGGTATCGATATCTCTTCTGAATATTGTCAAAAAGCCTCGCAAAGAATGAAGGAATTTTTTTTCTAATTTCAACCTCACTTATGCTTTCTTAACAACTGACCAATAATATTTATAGCTTTAAATAAACTGGCTTCTGTTAGTGGCTTATAATGAAGTTTCTCATGGATAGGTTTGTCTACTTTTCTTTCTCCCTTTAGTAAAGTAATGATATGCAAATCAAGTTCAAAGAAGGAAAACAGGGTATGAGTTGAATAGCTTCCAATCGTATCTTCGGGATCTTTCAACTCTGAATAATCTCCTGTCAATTGACTCTCCAATTGAAACAAAACACAATCCAAGTTAGGATATGCTCGTTTCAACAAGGAAAAATCAATAAGCACCCTTTTCATCATGGCGTTTTCGGCATAGGTCTTACATTCAATTCCCATAACAAACTTTCCGTCTACTAATACCTGTTTATCTGCTTTTTGTGCATAATAATATCGATCTTTATGCTCTAGCATAACTTTTCTTAGAAGTGGATTCTTTATTCTTCCAAAATACTCTTCCTTTATCGGAACTTTAACTTTTGATTTACCAAACGAAAGTCTGGCGGGCTTACCTTCTAAAGCTTTCCACGCGATTAAAACTATATTTTCTGCTATGGTTTCTACAAGCTTGCCTTTACCTCCTCTTATAACGCCTCCATATGCTCTTTCCTTCTCTGCTTTCGCTTTATCGACAATTCCTTTCACTACATCATCATAGGCAACTATAAGTTGTCGAATCTCTGGTTTAATTTTTTCGTGTTTTATAGACATATCAAACCCTAATGGGGAATTTTAATATCTATTTATCTAATATTATGGTTATGTATTTTACGGCACCAGATCTCTTAAGGATACACGTAGAGCTTTTGCAATCTTCTCTATATTTTTTATAGAAACATTCCTAGTCCCACGCTCTATGTCACTTATATAGGTCCTATGAAGGCTGGATTCAAAAGCGAGGGCTTCTTGAGACATTTTCTTTTTCTGTCGGATCTTCTTTATCCTATTTCCTAACGTTTTTCTTATGTCTTCCATTTCTATAACTTGTTCCCTTGACAATACTCTAACACTTGTCTAATATAAGTCTACAGACTATAAGTGACATACAAAACCTCTCAAATGGCCCCTTACATCCAACGGGTGGGCGGGGGGAATAAAAGCGGACCAGCTGCCCAGGCAGGCCGCCGCCACCCGGCCTGCCTGGGCGCTGGATGGCTTGAGAGAGCGATTCCTTATTTTGGGCGCGCCGGCTGTTTTTCCCTTAAATGCAAAAAAGTTCTCGAAAGCCAGACAGCAGGCCCCGCCCTAGCGGGGCCAGATGGGATGCTAAAGGCCGAGCGGCCCAGCTCGGCCGTGGCCGCGGCCTAGCGGCCACACCCCTTACGCCCCCGACCCCGCCCTACACATTTACATCGCTGGGCGGGAAGGAGGGGGCGAGAACATGTAGGCGCTCCCCTGGTGGAAGATGTAGGGAGCGCCCGGATCAATGAAGATTCTTCTCCTTACAACCGTGAATGGTATTGGGAAAGATTGTCGGAACAGTTCGTGAGTTAAAACAAGGGGAGCCATTTTTGATGAAAGGGTTACTGCTAACAGTAGCCCTTTTTTCTTTTTCCGACGACAAATTGTCCTGAACGGCTAGGTTTGCGGCCGCCCCCACCCGGCCGCAAACCCCGCTCTTTGAAAGAGGGGCGGGATTTTTAACTTTTCTGTCGAGAAGTATTTATTTGGATGG
>CAYJQQ010000147.1:0-3310 GCA_964372285.1 uncultured Gammaproteobacteria bacterium
TTTCGCGAGGACAAGTTTCGCAGGAATGACAGTTGTCTGTCAAGAGTTGTGAATTATTACTTACTTCACAGACGATAAATTAAGTTCATAATCTGTGTTAAACTAATAAGATGAGATTGAAGAAGGCTTCCATAATTTTTATTTTGATCCTTATTATCATCCTTGTCTTTATTATCGGTGTGCGTTATGGTCAACGAGTCGAGAAAACCAACAAGATTGTAAATTATCTTATCAGCCTTCCTCCAAAGCCTACGGCTCAACCTACATTAAAACCGTTAGAGTTCCAGACATACGTCAACAAATACTGCGCTCTTCAATTTCTCTATCCAAACTCGCTTAAAAAAGACCTAGATTCTTCAACATCCGCTATTCTATCTAGAGATGGACAGGAACAAATTGAATTATATTGTATTAAGAATCAATCAATAATTGATATATTAGACGACAAGGACTTGGTAACGGAGGAAATAACATTTAAAGGCAAAAAAATCCAAGCAAAATCCGTAAGCCAAGATAAAGGCTACGTATTGAGATTTATTCATCCTAAAAATGCTAAGACTATCTACGTAACTATTTTAAAATCCCTCTATCCTCTTTTTGAAAAAAGTCTGGAATTTACTCCTTAATCGTTACTAATCCAATGAATAGTTTCATTGGAGCATCTATCATAACTAAGTATACCCATCTTACTCCGATTTGCAGCTCGTTAGAGCGAAAAAGCGGATTAGTCTATTCGACTTTGCTCTGGACTAATTCTGAATTTGTCGAAGGATTAGATAGGTATATAATGAGTAAATCAGTTGCAAACCTGAGTTATCGAAGTATATATGCTACAATTTTGTCCATGAAAACTAAGTCGTACATAATGAAAAAACTTTCACTTGCCTACTTCGGCACTCCCTACTTCTCTGCTCGCTTTTTGGAAAAACTCCTAACAGACATTTCGATTAAACACTTAATCGAAATAAAGTTAGTTGTCACTCAACCGGATCAACCGGTTGGGAGAAAACATATCTTGACGAAATCACCTGTAAAAGTTGTGGCGGAAAAATTTAATATTCCTGTTCTTGACTCTCTACGCTCGCTCGAACGATATTATGCTTCGAGCAAAGCCAAACGCAGTACTGCGCCTGGCAAAGTCGAGAAGAATTTAAAAGATGTTGATTTAGCTCTTATTTATTATTATGGGAAAATCATTCCCAAAGGAATGTTAACTATTCCTAAAATCGGCTTTTGGAACATTCATTTTTCACTTCTGCCAAAACTAAGAGGTGCCACGCCAGCTACATTTTCACTAATTTTAGGAGATAAAAAAACAGCTGTTTCATTGGTCCAAACTGACGAAAAATTAGACCATGGCGATTTAATAGCTCAACGCGAGGTAAAAATTAATCCTAACGAAAAAAGAATTGAGCTTGAAGAAAGATTACATGATATTAGTTACAAAATATTTGTAGAGCAAATTAATAATCTTTCGAATAATAAAATTAAACTAACTCCTCAAGACCATTCTCAAGCTACCTATACTAGATTTCCTGTAAAGGACGACGGCTTTATTCCACTTTCCACTCTTAAAAAAGCTCTCAAAAACCAGCCATTAAACTTCGAGGAACTTCCTAGAATAATCCAAGAATACTCATTAAAGTATAAGTTACCTATCCTGCAACGGCCGAGCAGTATAGGTAACAGTTCAAGGATTATTTATAATCTTTTTCGCGGCCTTTATCCCTGGCCGGGATTGTGGACCATAGTCGACATAAAAGGCCAGAAAAAGAGATTAAAAATAACTGATTTAACAATTAACAATCCTTCGACTTCGCTCAGGACAAGTCCACAATTAACAATTAAGCGTGTCCAACTTGAAGGAAAAAAAGAAGTAGATTTTGACACATTTAATCAGGTTTATCGAGTTTTTTGATATCATAAAGTTATGAGTCCTATTTTTACAAAAGAGCAGCTATTACGAATCGCTAATATCTTTGACAATGCTGGCCAAGTATTTTTAGGAACGTCTGTTCTAACCCCGCTTATCTTTGGCGTTGAAAAGGATAATAAACTTGTGATATTATTTGGATTGATAGGTGCTTTTCTATGTTGGTGGGTATCTTTAAGAATTGAAAGAATTTTATCAAACCTATGAGTGTTGCGTCTATTAATACATCTCTATTAGTTTATATTGCTTTTGGTATTTTTACCATCATTATTTTACTTCTTGTATTCCTTCCCTACCCAAAAATCAAAAAAAAATCAAAGCAAGCGCATTCTTCTTCTGAAAACTAAGGCTTTTTTTTCTCTTTTTTAATACTAGGAGAAATACTTTTTAGACTATTAAGAATGTACAAACCTATTAATGTAAATACAATTAATTTTAGGAAAGGAAATTGAACATTGATGTTTAAAGCGCTTAATAAAAGGAAAAAAGGTGTAATTATTGTGGCTAAATGAAGATCAATCTGATAGGCTTTTACGTAACTTAAGGGGAACGAGATTATCTTTGCCCCTAAAAATAAGACTAAGGCAGAAAATAAAAGATAAATAAGCTGGGAAGAGGTAAAAAACAAGAATGTTCCTATAAAAATAATTGGAATTAAAAATATCGAAACAAACTTTAGCAAGGGAAGAAATTTGTTTAAAACTCCCCTAACAATACTTTGATTAAGGGTAAAGTTGCCAAACTTCTCAAGCGGCACAATCTCTATCCTCCCGTCATCCTTATAATAAGATAAGTAATTTCTGGTAAGTAACGCGTAGGTTTGATATCGCTTCATGTCCTCGACTTTTGCATTTGTATCAATAACCAAAACGTTTTCAATCTCATCAGATTTAATACCTTTTACTTCTTTATCCAGTTCCTCAAAGGTTTTCTCAAATCTATCAACAGGGATAAAATAAGGCTCTGGAACATTAGTCGCTACAACGCCTTTCCTGATTTTAATCTCCAACTCTGCCGGATAGACTTTAATCAATGCCTGCGGAAAACGCCTAAGAAAATTGTTCAAAGGATTAAATATTTTTACACTTAAAAAGATTGTCGTAACCACAGATAAGATAAAACAGAAAAAAATAAAATACTTCAAGCTAAAGCTAAAAGGCGCTTTAATAACGTCTTTATAATATGAAACCTCGCTAAAGCTTCTTTTCCAAACGTAAAAAAATACTTTAAAATGATTCATGAAGTTAAGTATAGTCAACTTTTATCCTTCAGTCAATAATCCATGCCGTAACTATTCAGTTTTATCCAAAATCTTTATTGTTCGAGCGTAGTCAGGTACAGTACTGTACCTGACGTAGTCGAGAACAATTTATTGTA
>CAYJQQ010000148.1:0-3297 GCA_964372285.1 uncultured Gammaproteobacteria bacterium
AGGGACAGTATCCGGGGAGTGAAATTGTAATAGAACAGATTCTCAATCCCGGCAGCAATTACAGTCGTTTTATCGCTTCGTATAAATCAGAAGGATTAAAAATTTATACTCTTCTTACTGTCCCTCAACGGGAGCCTTCGGCTTCGTCTCAGGACGATAACAGTAAGTATCCTGTTATCGTTTTCAATCATGGATATATTCCGCCAGCTCAATATCAGACTACAGAAAGGTATGTGGCATATGTTGACGGATTTGCCAGAAACGGCTACATTGTTTTTAAGCCTGATTACCGAGGTCATGGAAATTCGGAGGGCGAACCTAGTGGAGCTTATGGGTCAAATGGTTATACGATAGACGTTTTAAACGCAGTTTCTTCGATAAAAAAATTTAAGGAAGCCGACCCGAATAAAATCGGAATGTGGGGACATTCGTTGGGAGGATTTCTGACTTTGAGAAGCATGGTTACAAACAAAGATATTAAAGCCGGAGTCATCTGGGGAGGAGTGGTTGCTTCTTATCCTGATTTAATGAATCGGTGGAGAAGGGGAAGCCCACGGCCAACTTTTCCTGGGAATAGGGGAAGCTGGAGGCAAAGTCTGACTGAAACATATGGTACGCCGGAAGAAAATCCTGGATTTTGGAATTCGATCTCGGCAAATTCTTATCTAAAAGACATTTCGGGTCCTTTGCAACTTCACCACGGAACAGCAGACTCTTCGGTTCCTGTTGAATTTTCAGAAAAACTTGCAGCACAGTTAAAAGATGCTGGTAAAACCGTTGAACTATTTACTTATCCTGGTGACGATCACAACATTTCCGCAAGTTTTAATAATGCTATGCAAAGATCAATCGAATTCTTCGATCGCTATTTAAAAGAAAAATAAACTTGTTATAATTTTTAAGCAATATGAAAGCAGTACAGATAAACAAATACGGCGGGTATGAGGTTTTAGAAGTGAATGATAATACAGCAAAACCTTCTGTTGGTAAAGGACAGGTGTTAGTTGAAGTTCAGGCAGCGAGTATCAATCCTTTTGATTGGAAAGTACGCGCCGGCTATATGAAAGACTTCATGCCGCTGAATTTTCCAGCAACAATGGGGGGGGATTTTGCTGGTGTTGTGATAGAGGTAGGCGAAGGTGTTTCAGATTTTAGAGTGGGAGATGAGGTATATGGGTCGGCAAATATATTCAGCGGCGGATCAGGATCGTTTGCAGAGTTTGCTGCAGCTAACACGGTAAATACTGCTATAAAACCCAAAAATACAAGTTTTGTTGAGGCTGCAGCTTTACCTTTAGTCGGGTCAAGTTCAGTTCAGGCTTTGGAGGAGCACATTAAACTCAAAGGAGGTGAGAAAATTTTAATTCACGGCGGAGCAGGAGGGATAGGTCATATCTCTATTCAAGTTGCCAAAGCAATAGGAGCGTATGTTGTTACAACAATAAACACCGATGATAAAGATTTCGTTAGACAGTTTGGCGCTGATGAGGTAATAGATTATAAAAGCGAGAAATTTGAAGAAAAACTCAAGGACTTTGACGCTGTTTTTGATACAGTCGGCGGCGAGACAACCAATAAATCTTTCCAAGTTCTCAAAAAAGGTGGAGTTCTTGTATCGATGGCTGGACAGCCTGATTCAAAACTTGCAGAGAAGTTTGGAGTTACAGCCATAGGACAAGGTTCAAAAGTTAATTCGCAAAATCTAAACCGACTAACAGAGTTAGTTGATAGCCAAAAAATCAGAGTAAATATTGATAAGGTATTTCCTTTTGAAGAAACGAAAGAAGCATTCAGATATCAAGAAGAAGTTCATCCCCGAGGCAAAGTGGTGTTGAAGATTAAAAAGTAGTAATGTGGATGCGGGCTTGGTCGAGGTTAGCTGGGAATTTAAGCTGCGTCTTCATCTGGACTTTATAGATTTTTGCTCCTTGACCAAGCTGAATTTCGGCGATCCTGAAATTTTGAGTTGTACCGCTTGGATATAAAAATTCAGAGTTGGGAACGACGTATTTATCTGACTCATTATAGAGTCGTACCTCCACAATCTCATTGGCATTTGGTACGTGTACCGAAGCCTCAAATAAAATTTTTTGAATTTTTCCATATTTGGTGTTATCTACTTCAGCCTTGACACCTGGTACGTCTGTCCAATCTTCAGCCGTGCTTGTACCGGTGCCTAAGGGAATGAAGAATTCTTTTACAGTGTTTATATCTTGCGAAGGGGCTACAACTTTAGGCGCAGGTAAAGTAGTAGGTTGAGTTGATTGTGTTGATGCCGGTCGAATGGCTTGCTCTGAACCTGATCGAAGAGTTGGAGAAATTGCCGAAGGAGTTACTAACTTAAGTTTAGAAAGTTCCTTATCTATAGTAGTCAGGCAGTCTTCTGGACATGATTGAGAATTTGTTTGAGAAGAAGGAGGCGGCGCAACTTTTGCTTGGCTAGGCTGTCTATTAGTCAGCCCTAACAGACTCATTCCAACCCATATGTCTAGTGCGATAAGATTGGTGATCAAGAAAAAGAAGACAATAAGAAAAACTTTATGATGCAGCCAATGTTGAGGCGGATCCATAAATACAATATAACATTTTTGCTAAAATAGAATAAATAATTTGGAATGCTATGAAAATTATTAATCTAAAAGCCACAAAGAAAAAAAAGTTTAAGGTGAAAAAAGGAGTCGTCGTCTGGACTCCTGCCAGCGAAGGACACTGGCATGGAGCAGTGCCTGATTCTAATTTTAGTCATATTTCAGTTACTAGAGCTCATACAAAATTAACACAAGTAGAAAAATAAAATAGAAATGATACATATCAGATTGGCCAAACACAGTGACCTAAACATGCTCGCTAATGCCTATCAAGCAGCATATAATTCTATAAAAGGGTTGGGTGAAAAATGGACTCGGTCTTCAGCATTACTATTCATGCAATATCTCCACAAAGATCAGCCTGACCTCTTTTTTGTAGTGGAAATTGATGGTAAAGTTGTTGGAGCAACAGTTGCTACGGTGAGGCCGTGGTGGGACGGTAATCACCTAATAGGAGGAGAATTGTTTATTCATCCAAATTTCCAAAGAAAAGGAATTGGGGTTCAGTTAGTAAAAAAGTTATTTGAAACAGCTACTAAAAAATATAATGTTGTTTCTTGGGATACATATACTCATAAAATTTATGAGCATCCTTTAAAATGCGCGAGACATCCTCTAAACGTCGCTCAGATGATTGGGCTAACTTTTCCCCCAAATTCATCATCTCTTCTGCGAAACTCATAAAACCTCCTTTTTGTTTATTAACGTC
>CAYJQQ010000149.1:0-3294 GCA_964372285.1 uncultured Gammaproteobacteria bacterium
GATTTAAGCATTGCCGATCAAAAGAAGTTTTTGATTGAGTGCCTTGACCAAAATCATCTCTACATCAATTACAGCGAAATTGATGATGAGGAGTATGGGGTGAGCGAGGGGGATAAGAAGATAAATAGGGAATTTTATTATGGAAAATAAAGAGTTTTTATGACGAACCAAGAATTACTTAAAATCTTTTTAGATACAGAGGAATGGCAAAATTTTGAGTGTAAAAGGGCTGCTGTTCAACCGCGAAGACTGCTTGAAACCGTCGTTGCTTTTGCGAATACCGACGGAGGTTGGTTAGTGATTGGCTTGGAAGATCCGACTAAAGCCAGCAGCGACAAAAGACTGATTGGCATTAGCGAGAATACCGATAATGTTTCCGAGTTTTTGAAACTTTTGGAAAAAGAAATTGACCCTCCAGTACGGCTCTGGAGCAAGCTTGAGATTGATATTATGAACATCGCCAAAGTTCCTGATAAACTGCTTGTGGTTAATATTAAAAAAAGTAACGATGTTCACTCTCTTAAAAATGGAGACACATTTGTGCGGAGAGGAAAGCAAAATATAAAAATTGGTTCTACCGAGATAATCAGGCTTAAATATGAAAAAGGAGCAATAAAGTTTGAAAATGAACCGTCTGGTAAAAAAACTCTTGAAGATCTTGATATAAATCTATTGAATGTTTATAAACGAGATACACAAAGCGAGGGTCAGAATGATTGGCAGTTCTTAAAGGATAACGGATTGGCTATAAAACAGAATGATATTTTCGAGCTTACAAAAGCTGGCATTTTGATTTTCGCCAAAAATCCATCAGTTGTTCTTGGTAGTAAATGCGGTATTAAGGTGTCTCATTATTACGGAACGAAACCAACATACTCAGGAGAACCGAATTTTGTTAGTCGACCCTTCACTATAGAGGGCCCACTTTTACATCAAATTCAGGAAGCGCTTGAATATTTTAGAAATGTTGTAAAAAAATCACCGCCTAAATTAAGCGGCTCTGTGTTTAAGCCATCGTTACTAATTCCTGAATGGGCTTTTCAAGAAGCAATTACAAATGCCGTTATCCATAGAAACTATTTTATTCAAGATGATATTCAAGTCAGATTTTTTGATGACCGTATAGAAATTGAGAGCCCCGGAAGTTATCCCGGCCATATTACTGTTAGCAATATCCGTTTTGAAAGATTCGCTAGAAATCCCCTTATTCTGCGAACTCTTAATCGTTTTCAAGCAGCTCCTAATTTGGATATAGGAGAAGGAGTCGATCGCATGTTTAAAGTGATGAGAGAGCAGAATCTTTATGAGCCGCTATACTTTCCACCCAGCATTAGGCCAAATTCTGTTTTGTTGATTCTTTTGAATCTACAAAGAGTAGGATATTGGGATACAGTAAGTAAATATTTGGATAAACATTATCGTATTACTAATAGTGAGGCGCGGAGGATTACAGGCATTAGCGATACATTGAAAATGTCCCGGCTTTTAAAATCCTGGGTTGCTAAAAGATTACTGGAAAAAATGGGGGCGGGATTTAAGGGGAATATTTATTATCGAAAGCCGGGCGTTGAGATGCCAGTCGCCATTTTCAAGAAGCAATGAAAATGGTGATAAAAATGTTAATTTTAGACGGAATTTGGTCATTATCCATTTTCAAGGGGGGTTGAAAATGGAGCCGATTAGATAATTTCATGCTCTACGAAACTTTTAATTCAATAAAATATTATAAAAACAGATTCTTTTATAAAAAAACAAATAAATGTGCCAGCTTATAGGTCTATCATCAAATAAAAAGGTTGATATTAAATTATCTTTGAAAGAATTTAGACATCGAGGGCGTAACAATCCTCATGGTTGGGGCCTCGCTTTTTATGAGAATGAAAAAAATAACTGGAAGATACTTAAAAGAGCAAGTAGTCTCACAAAAGAGAATATAGAAGAAGAAAAATTCAATTTTAAATCAAAAATAATAATAGGTCATGTTAGACTGGCCTCTTGTGGTGGTATATCTCACGAAAATACTCACCCATTTAGTAAAGAAAATTGGGTATTTGCTCATAATGGGACGGTGAGCAGAATAAAATCAATGCAAGAATTTTCTTTAAAATATTTTACTCCAGAAGGAGAAACCGATTCTGAGTATGCTTTTCTATATCTTTTAGAGAAAGTTAAAAACTTGAATGAATTAAATAGCATTTTTAATTTGCTAGAAAATGAATCAAAAAAGATCAAAGCACACGGTAGATTTAATTTTTTGATGTCTAATGGAAAAGTATTATTTGCTTTTGGAGATGATAGTTTATATTTTGTTTCAAGAAAAGCACCGTTCGATAAAATTAAACTAAGGAACGAAGATCTAGATGTAGATTTAAATGAGATTAAAGATCCAGACGAACAAGTAGTTCTAATTGCTACCGAGCCATTAACAGAAAATGAGGAGTGGGAAAGAATTATTGGGCTTAGGGTGTTTAAAGATGGCAAAGAAATTGTTTTTTAGTTAAAAACCATGCTCTACGAAACATTTAATTCAATAAAAGAAGCACACGGAGAGGATTATTTTTGATTGGATTGGAATACGAGGGCATTGCAAAATGGATATAAATTCAGTTACTACCAAAATAGGAACTTGACAGCATTTCAGTTCCTATTATAATAGGAACTGAATAAGGAGCATTATGGATAAAGCACAAATAGAACAATTTTATATTAAATGGCAGACAACATTGCCCCAAAGAATTGAGGGTTATATTTATGATGAAAACAAAAAACTGCTGCCGACTCGTTTTATGTTTGTAAAGTTTAAAAAGGTCATTGATAAATTTTTAAACAACAAGCTTTCTGAAACAGAGAAGATAATCTTAATGCCGGGGATCAGAGGCATAGGCAAAAGCACGCTTTTGGCGCAAACCTATACAATAGAAAAATTTTTGAGGCCGAAAGATAAAAGCATTTTAGAGAGCATCGGCCGGCTGGACGAAAGAATATATCTTGATGTGAGTCAATTGCATGCGGAACAAATCTCTCTCCACGATTTTTTCAATTTTTACGAAGAGACGAAAAGATTTCATTTTGAAAAGCCGAATAAAAAAATTCTAATTCTTCTTGATGAAATTCATTTTGACGAAAGATGGGGTTTATTTTTAAAAAATCTTTTTGACAGAACAAAAGGACATAAAGATATTTTGGTAATAGCTACCGGTTCTTCAGCGCTTCACATCAATCTGATTGCAGATCTAGGAAGGCGATCGGATGTTTGGGAAATTTATCCAATGAAATTCAGTGAATATTTGATTT